>NZ_JBFTPJ010000983.1:0-2121 GCF_056398445.1 Variovorax sp. 01T439_2 | reverse complement strand
GTGTGCTTTCAGCCCTCTCGGGACACCTCGCGTAGAGCCTTTGTGGGCAGCCTCTTGCTCCTCGCAGCCTATGCGATGGCATCGACCATTCTTTTTCTGTATGTCCTTTCCAAGGCGCACGGGGCGTGGTTCTTCGCCGCTGTATTGGGACAGCTGGTGCTGCATTTCTATATGACGACAGAAATTCTGAACAGCCGCGACGAAGTTGAGCGCCTGGTCGGCTACACGCTGCTGCGGCAGGAGGGCCTGGTGCGGTTCTGCGGCTATGCGCCTGGTCGGCGTCGGCTGCGAACACTCGGCGCGCCGATCCGGTCGATCGACGAAGTGGACGCAGCGCTTCATGTCCGTTTGTATGACGGCAGCCAGGTTCAACTTACCAAGCTGAGCCTGGAAGCTCAGCGCTTGTTCAAGCGCGTCTTCGAATCCATGAACGCCGGAGCGGGTGCCGAAGCGCTGAGAACGCAGTACGCGGGCCTCGTGCCCGGGCCGCTCGTCACCTTGGAATACAAGGAGGCACCGCAGTTGCCGAAGTGGCAATATTGGGCAACAACAGCCGCACTGGTCTCCGCTGTCGCTATGGGATGGAAGCTGCATGCGTTGCTGCTCCGGTGACGGGCGCGCGAGCGGGATCGGATTTCACTTTTGCCGGGAGTCATCTTGAAGGCGAAGCCGGGATCGAGATTCTTGCTCTCGAGCTTCCCATGCCAGTTGTCCATGTACCACCGCGCGTTGCGCACCACCGACACTCGCCCACCTCGCCGTCGAAGCTGTCGTGCGCATGCCCATATACCCGCGGCACCGGCAACTGGAAGAGAGTTCGGCCGGCATCTCGCGAATGAAGCCGCCGGACGACCAGTCCTCGGCGAACCGCAGCGCCAGTGAATGGCGATGCGGCGCGTGGTGGGGCATCACCACCGTGGGCCGTCGAACGGCTCCGCGAGTTCGCAACGCAGCCAGGCGCGCGGAGAACTTCGTGTCCGCGATTCCGGCAACGACGGGCCATGCCGGCAGGCGCATAGGGGCGGTTTTATCTTCGAAAGCAACAACCTCTGGGTGCCGCCGCAAAATCGTGGCCGCAAAAGCGGCGCTGTCGAAATCACTGACGGTGATCGTGCGGAGGACCTTGGCTTCGTGATCGCCATGTTCCGAGCAGAAGAAGTCCGGCACTCTGCTGCCCGCGTGCTTCTCGCGCACAGTCGCATCGTCGAAGGCCATATTTTTCTGCGCTCCAGGCTCTCGGGCCCAAGGGTTCGAGGTTTGCGGATATTGCGATGCCGCCGGTTCAGTCGGATGGCCCGAAACCCCGGCGTTGCGGCCAGTTCTTCCACCACATAGGCGCCATTGAGATCGTTTCGGCGGGTCTGGTCATCAAGACCGAGGCGTTTCAAGGCTTGTCCGATCTCCTCCATGACTCCAAGGGTCGGAGATCGGTAATCCAAGATGCTTCGATGCGGGGCTGCGCGGAGTACATCCGGGCCCGCGAAGCCACAAGAGCGCCTCGCTCTGCTCAGTTCATTCGGCGCGTGTGCGTGACGGGCAAATTCGAATAACCGTCCGGATCATCGATCCACCGCTGAATCGCTGCACGCGGCCATCCGCAGGCGCGCCCTCCCAGGTGCACGGGAGGCGGGAACTTGCCGTCGGCGATCCTTCGGTACACGGTCGTGCGGCTCAGGGCGGTGATCCGGATCACATCGGGCATGCGAAAGAATGCAGGACCGGCCGCGGGCTGAAAATCAACATCGCCGCGGTTGGCATCGGGTTCGATATGCATGACAAATCCTCGAAATGGAGCCCGACCTTCAAGGCGGCTTCGTTTGGAGATATGTGCCTTTCCTTGGAGAGCCCGGACAGAACCAAACGCCGTGCACAGGGCAACGCAGCAGCGCCGGCCCATCACACGACACCAGCAAGCGCCTACCCTCCCCATCCCGGGACGGTGTCCTCCGCAGGATTTCGGCGAGCGTGCAATCAAGCCAGCAGGCGGTCAACTGACAGTTCTGACAGGTCTGTGGGAACGTCCGATGGGCTGCGCCCAAAGCCGATGGCAATGGCTTGGTGTCTCAATTGCTATGCCCTGCTCCCGGCGAGCCAAGCTGGCGCGGCGCCATCGGCATGTCC
>NZ_JBFTPJ010000982.1:0-2123 GCF_056398445.1 Variovorax sp. 01T439_2 | reverse complement strand
CTTTCCCAGCCACTCGCGCGCAACCGCCTCGAACGTATTCGCCGCCGCGTCGGCTCGGGCTCTCTTTTCTTCGCGCTTGGCCGCGCTCGGGTCGGTCCCGTCCGCCAGCAGCTCGCGGGCGGCGGCGCGGCGATCCCGGGCTTTGGCCAGCGAGACCTCCGGGTAGGTCCCCAGCGCCAGCGTTTTCCGCTTGCCGGCGAAGGTGTAATCCATTCGCCAGTATTTCCCGGCAGTCTTCACCAGCAGGTACATGCCGGCGCCGTCGGCATATTTGTCGCCGTTGGCCTTCCCGGTGGGCTTCACCTGCCTAACAAACGTGTCTGTCAGTGCCATCTCCACTCCTTAACGGTATCTCGTCACGGGGATTTCCGAGGTACCGGCAAAAATGACGGTATTTCTGTGGGAAGGGATGCTACGCCGCGTGTCGTCGCGAGGCAAAGAAAAACCCGCTACGCTGGGGAAACGTGCGGGTTTCTGGTGTGGAGTGAGACGCCGTGAACCGGGTCCTTGGTGCCTTCGACAGGAATCGAACCTGTATCTGAGTCTTAGGAGGACCCCGTTCTATCCATTGAACTACGAAGACGGAGGGCGGCCCGGACTTTACCAGTTTGGCGCCGTGCCGCCGCGCAGAGGCCGGTTCAGCGCAGGCCGATGCGCGAGGCGTGCCAGCGCAGCACGTCGGCGCGCAGCGGGTCGGAGGCCTCGATGCGGTCGGCGCGCACCTGCAGCGCGCGCATCTGCTCGACTTCCTCGATCACCTTGCCGGGGCTGAGCAAGGCCTGAACGAGCACRCTGGCCTCTTCGGCGAGCGCCTTGAGCGCGCCAGCCAAGCCACCAGATGCGCTCGTGCTGGACGATCGGTCAAGGGTAGACATCGGAAACTCCTGGGATTCGTTGGTCGGGAAATGACCGCCATTTTAGGGTTTACCCGAATCCCGCCCGAATGCGAGGAAAAACTGAATCCGGCCGGTGCTGCCACAGGCCTTTCGCTCGTGTGCAATTCCTCCCGCGCAGCCTGCTCGGCGGGGCTTGCCCGCCCTCGCTCGGCACGGGCTAACCCCAAGACAAAATCTTTGAAAAGTTGACCAGGGTCAAGCAGGCCGAGTTATTCCTGCGCGCACCATCGCCCCTGTTCGCATCTCGGCTCAGATCCATCAAAAAAAAAGAGCGCACCTTACACAGGAGACAACATGATGAAGAACTTCTTTTCGCGCACCCGCGCTTGCCGGGCCTCAGTCTTCACTGCGGCCATGCTGGCGCTGGCGGCTGCCACGCCAGCTTCCGCATGGGAGCCCACCAAGCCGGTGGAGTTCGTGATCCCGGCGGGCACCGGCGGCGGCGCCGACCAGATGGGCCGGCTGCTGCAGGGCATCGTCATCAAGTACAAGCTGATGAAGGAGCCGCTGATCGTCGTCAACAAGTCGGGCGGCGCGGGGGCCGAGGGCTTTCTTGCGGTGAAGGAAGCCAAGGGCGATCCGCACAAGATCATCATCTCGCTGTCCAACCTGTTCACCACGCCCATGGCCACCGGCGTGCCCTTCAACTGGAAGGACATGACGCCCGTCGCGATGATGGCGCTCGACCAGTTCGTGCTGTGGACCAACGCCGAGCAGCCGTACAAGAACGCCTCCGAGTTCATTGCGGCGGCCAAGGCGGCGGGCCCGAGCAAGTTCAAGATGGCCGGCACCGGCTCCAAGCAGGAAGACCAGATCATCACGGTGGCGCTGGAGAAGGCCACCGGCACCAAGTTCATCTACGTGCCGTTCAAGGGCGGCGGCGAGGTGGCGGTGCAGCTGGTGGGCGGGCACGTGCAATCGACGGTCAACAACCCGATCGAGGCGGTGGCCCAGTGGCGTGCGGGCAAGCTGCGCGCACTGTGCGTGTTCGACGACCAGCGCATGCCGTTCAAGGCCAAGGTGACGGAGACGCAGTCGTGGAACGATGTCCCCACCTGCAAGGAAGCGGGCGTTCCCACCAAGTACACGATGCTGCGCGGCATCTTCATGCCCGCCGGCGTGACGCCCGAGCAGCTCGCCTTCTACGTGGACCTGCTGACCAAGATCGCCGCCACGCCGGACTGGAAGGAGTACATGGAGAAGGGTGCCTTCAACCCGACCTTCATG
>NZ_JBFTPJ010000981.1:0-2123 GCF_056398445.1 Variovorax sp. 01T439_2 | reverse complement strand
GAGCATCACGCCCAGCACGCCCGCCACCACCAGCGCCAGCGGCACCACGATGAGCAGCGAGGTGTGCAGCCCGTTCGGGAACATGGCCTTGAACCACGGGAAGGTTTCGGACAGGTGCGACGAGCCCATCAGCGCGAAGAGGTAGGCCCCCACGGCAAAGAAGGCGACATAGCCCAGGTCGAGCAGGCCGGCGTAGCCGACCACGATGTTCAGGCCGAGCGAGAGCATCACGTAGAGCAATGCGATGTCGGCGATGCGCACCCAGGCGTTGCCCTGGCTCTGCAGGAAGATGGGCAGGGCGAGCACGGCGACGACGCCGAGAACGTAGAGAGCGAGGTTCTTGCTGTTCTTCATGATGTGCTGCTCCTCAGGCGCGATCCGCCACGCGCTCGCCAAGCAGGCCTGAAGGCCGCAGCGTGAGCATGACGATCAGCACGATGAACGCGARGATGTCGCTGTAGTTGCTTCCCAGCACGCCGCCGGTCAGCGAACCGATATAGCCGGAGCCGATGGCTTCGATCAGCCCGAGCAGGATGCCGCCGACCACGGCGCCGGCCAGGTTGCCGATGCCGCCGAACACCGCCGCGGTGAACGCCTTGAGGCCGGGCAGGAAGCCCATCGCGTGCTGCGCGATGCCGTAGTTGGAGGCGTACATGACGCCTGCGATGGCCGCAAGCACGGCGCCGATGATGAAGGTGGCCGAAATGACCATGTCGGGCCTGATGCCCATGAGCGCCGCGACGCGCGGGTTCTCGGCGGTGGCGCGCATGGCGCGGCCGAGCTTGGTGTAGTTGACCAGCCACATCAGCACCACGAGCGAGAACGCCGTGACGCTCAGGATCATGACCTGAGTGGGCGAGATCACTGCGCCAGCCACTTCGATGGGCGTGGTCGACAGCAGGTTGGGATAAGCCTTGTTGGTGGGCTTCCAGATGATCATCGCCAGCGTCTGCAGCAGGATCGACATGCCGATAGCCGTGATGAGGGGCGCCAGCTTGGGGCTGTTGCGAAGCGGCCGGTAAGCGACCTTCTCGATCACGAAGTTGAGCGTGGCAGCCACCACGCAGGCAATGATCAACGCGATGATGAGGATCAACCAGCCGGGCGTACCGGGCATTGATTCCTTCATGAGGCCGATGATGGTCCAGCTCGTGAGCGCCCCTACCATCAGCACTTCACCGTGCGCAAAATTGATCAGATTGATGATGCCGTACACCATGGTGTAGCCCAAGGCTATCAAGGCATACATGCTGCCGAGGACCAGACCGTTGATGATCTGCTGTATCAAAATATCCATGAACTTGTCTCCTGTAGTTTTTTTACCGACAACCATATTCGGTTATCAATGTCTTTTTTTGACTGGTTGGAGCATGCTTCCTAGGGCGCTATCCCCAGGCTCATGACTTGTGCATCTAATGCGACGCGATCGCAGCCACCAGCTTTTTCAAAGCCTCTTCTGCTTGTATTCGTGGGCATGCAAGATTCAATCGAATGCATTGAGCCCCGTTCGCCACAAACATTTCTCCTCCCTCCAAGATCAGGCCAGCCTTTTCGAGAAAGAACCTGGTCAGATTGACGGAGTCATCGAAATAGGCACTCAAGTCCACCCATGCCAGATATGTGGCCTGCGGAATCTGGAACCGTGCCTTGGGTAGCCAAAGCGCGAGGTATCGATGCATGAACGCAAAGTTGTCGTCAAGATACTTCCTGAGCGCGTCAAGCCAGGCTTCGCCGTCTCTATAAGCACCGACGGCCGCAGCGAGGCTTAGCGGATTGACGAACGGATAGTGCCTTCGCTTCCATGTCGCTCGAAGTTCCGGATCGGGGATGACTACCGTGGCGACCATCAACCCGGCCAGGTTGAACGTCTTGCTCACCGCCATGCAGGTGATGATGTCCTTGCTGCTCGGGAATAGCTTGGCCAGTGGCACATGCGTCACCCCGGTGYGGGTCAGGTCGCAGTGGATCTCGTCAGACACGATCTTGACGCCATTGGACAGGCACAGCTCGGCCATGCGGCGCAGCTCATCCTCGGTCCAGACGCGTCCGGTCGGGTTATGGGGATGACAGAGGAAAAACTCCAGACGCGTCCGGTCGGGTTATGGGGATGACAGAGGAAAAAC
>NZ_JBFTPJ010000980.1:0-2126 GCF_056398445.1 Variovorax sp. 01T439_2 | reverse complement strand
GGCGTCGACCGCATAGCCGCTGAAGGATGCGGCGAGCGTGCGCTTCTCGTTCGGGTTGAGCGTGCGCAGCCAGCTGCCTCCGGCTGGCGTGGCGTCGCCCGCCTGGGTGGCGTCGAGGGGGGTCTTCATGTGCTTGTCTCCTTGGGTTTTGAATGGGTCGAAAGCGCCGCGTCTAGAACGCGGCCAGCTGGCGGTGCAGCAGGTCGGTCACGAGCATCGAGCCCGGCGCGTGCGTGATGGCGAACGGCAGCCGGGCGGCGGCCAGCGCGGCCTGGGGCGTGACGCCGCAGGCCCAGAACACGGGCAGCTCGCCGGGCATGACCTCGACCGCGTCGCCGTAGTCGGGATCGGCGATCGAGCGGATGCCGATCAGCGCCGGATCGCCGATGTGCACCGGCGCGCCGTGCACGGCCGGAAAGCGCGAGGTGATCTGCACCGCGCGGATGGCATCGGCCGCGCGCAGCGGTCGCATCGACACCACCATCGGCCCATGGAAGGTGCCGGCCGGCACGGTGGCCATCGAGGTGCGGTACATCGCCACGTTGCGGCCCTGCGCCACGTGGCGCAGCGCAATGCCCTCGGCCATCAGCGCATGCTCGAAGGTGAAGGAGCAGCCGATGACGAAGCTCACCAGGTCGTCGCTCCAGAGCGCGCGCACGTCGGTGGGTTCGTCCGCCAGCACGCCGTCACGCCACACGCGGTAGCGTGGCAGGTCGGTGCGGATGTCGATGTCCTCGCCGAGCGCCGGCAGCGCCGGGTCGCCGGCTTCCGAGACGCCGAGCAAGGGGCAGGGCTTGGGGTTGGCCTGGCAGAAGCGCAGGAAGTCGGCCGCGTGCGCTCGCGGCAGGATCACGAGGTTGCCCTGCACATGGGCGCTTGCGAGCCCGCTGGTGTGGGCGTTCAGCGCGCCGCTGCGGCAGGCCTGGCGCACGGCCAGCGCGCTGCTGCCGGCGCCGGGCTGTTCTGCGAAGGATGGACGGTTCGACATTTGGCGTTTCCGATGCCCGAGGCATCGCTGTGGTGTGATGCGCCGGATTGTGGGAATCCGCGCTCACGAACGCCAACGCAAATTTTCTCGCTCAACTCATCGATTTTTTCGATGAACCCATGCGGTGCGAAGCGTGCACCACGGCGGAGCCGAGCGCGGCCTCGGGCAGCGGCGACGAGGGGTCGTCGCGGTAGCTCGCATAGATGGGCAGCGGCTCCAGCGTCACGTCGCAAGGCAGCACGCGCAGCGGCAGGCGCCGCGCCAGCGGCTCGACCACCGCGCGCGGCAGCCCGGCCACGCCGAAGCCCGCCTCCACCAGCTGCGCCATCGCCGAGATCGACGAGATCGCATGCACCCGCGGCGGCGGGCTGCCGGCCTCGCGGAACAGCTCGAGCAGCGCCACGTGCGGCTGCGAGCCGCGCTGGAAGGTCAGGAGGTCGAGCGAGAGCAGGTCCGGCAGGCGGTAGCGCCGCTTCAGGTGCAGCTCGCGGTGGCCGACGAAGCACATCGGCATCGGCGGCACGGCCCGCGTGCGCACGCCGTCGCCGGTGGCCGGCAGCGCGGCAAACACCAGGTCCTGCTTGCCGCGCTGCAGCTGGTCGACCAGCACCGGCGTGGTTTCGACGGTGAGCTCCAGTTCGAAGTCCGGATGCGTGGCCTGCATATGCTTGAGCCAGCCGGTGAGCCAGCTGTGCACCACCGACTCGATGGCGCCCACGCGCAGCACGGCCTCGCGCACCGCGCCCGAGCCCATCTCGGCCTTGATGTGCATCTGCATCTCGAGCAGCTTCTGCGCGAAGGCATGGAAGCGCTGCCCCGCCACCGTGAGGCGGAACTGCTTGTCGCGCCGGTCGAGCAGCAGCACGCCCAGCTCGCGTTCGAGCGCGGCAATGCGGCTGGACAGCGCCGACTGCGTGAGGTGCAGCTTCTCGGCCGCACGGGTGACGCTCTTGAGCGCCACGGCCCAGTGGAAGGCTTCGACGAATCGCAAGTTCATGGCGCGAGTGTCGCCTGAGCCGCGCATTCCGCTGCGCTATGCTCGTTGGCGAAGGAGACAACACCACCATGCAGATCGTCATCACGGGCGGCGCCGGCTTCCTGGGCGCACGCCTTGCCCGCACCCTGCTCAGGCAGGGCG
>NZ_JBFTPJ010000979.1:0-2127 GCF_056398445.1 Variovorax sp. 01T439_2 | reverse complement strand
GGCGAGCAGTGCGAAGGCGGCGGCGAGCGCCGTGCGTTTGAAGTGGATCGTCATCATCGTCGTCGTCTCAGCGGCCGCTGAAGCGCGCGGGCCGGCGCTCGACAAAGGAGCGCACGCCTTCGGCCGCGTCCTCGCTGTTCGAGAGGCGCTTTTGCGTCTCGATGAATTCCGACACGGCTGCGAGCGGTCCCTGTTCGACGGCCTTGATCACGTTGAGCCGCGTGGCCACCACCGCCAGCGGGGCCTGCGCCGCGATGCGCTGCGCAATGGCCAGCGCCGCGTCGAGCTCCTGCCCGGCCGGCACCACCTTCTGCACGAAGTTCAGGCGATAGGCTTCGGCGCTGTCGAACTCGTCGGCCGTCAGCAGGTGCAGCATGGCGTTGCCCACGCCCGCGCGCTCGGCCATGCGCAGCGTGGCGCCGCCCGTGGCCATGATGCCGCGCTGCACTTCCATCTGCGAGAAGCGGCAGTTGTCGGCCGCCACCACGATGTCGGCGCCCAGCATCAGCTCGATGCCCACCGTGAAGCAGATGCCCTTCACCGCCGCCACCATCGGCTTGGTGCGGCGGCGGTAGCCGGGCAGGCCGAAATCATGCGGCTCGACGAGGCCCGCCGGCACCGCCTTCTCGCCGCGCTTCATGTACTCGGTGACCGCCGGCAGGTCGAGCCCGGCCGTGAAGTGGTCGCCGAAGGCATGCAGCACGCCCACGCGCAGTTCGGGGTCGTCGTCCAGCCGGGTGTAGGCCTCGGCCAGCTGCCGGAACATCGGCGGCGTCCAGCCGTTGCGCTTGGCGGGCCGGTTGATGCCGATCAAGAGCACGTGGCCGATCACCTGGGTGTCGATGCAGCCTTCTGCCGGTGGCGTGGTGGGTATGGCGGTCATGGCGCTTGTCTCCTTGTTTTTGTCGAACGCTGGATCAGTAGGCGTACACGCCGCGGCCTGTCTTGCGGCCGAGCTGGCCCGCCGCGACCATCTCCTTCAGCAGCGGGCACGGCCGGTACTTGGAGTCGCCGAACTGCTCGAGGTAGACCTCCATCACGGCCAGGCACACGTCCAGGCCRATCAKGTCGGCYAGCGCCAGCGGRCCKATCGGCTGGTTGCAGCCCAGCTTCATGCCGGCGTCGATGTCCTCGGCCGTGGCGATGCCTTCGGACAGCACGAAGAAAGCCTCGTTGATCATCGGCACCAGGATGCGGTTGACCACGAAGCCCGGTGCGTTCTTCACAGTGATGGGCGACTTGCCCAGCTTCTCGGCCAGCGCCTTGACCGCATCGTGCGTGGCGTCGCTCGTGAGGTAGCCGCGGATCAGCTCCACCAGCGCCATCATCGGCACCGGGTTGAAGAAGTGCATGCCGATGAAGCGGTCGGGGCGCGAGGTGGCGGCCGCGAGCTGCGTGATCGAGATCGACGAGGTGTTGGAGGCGATGATCACCTCGGGCGCCACCAGTTCGTCGACCTGCTTGAGGATCTTGAGCTTGAGTGCGTGGTTCTCGGTGGCGGCCTCGATCACCAGCTGCGCGCCCTTCAGGTCGTTGTAATCGGTCGAGCCCTTGATGAGCGCAAGCGCGGCGGCCTTCTGCCCGGCCGTGAGCTTTTCCTTCTTGATCAGGCGGTCCAGGCTGCCCGAGACGGTGGCCAGGCCCTTGTCGACCGCCGCCTGCGCGACATCGATCATCACCACGTTGACGCCCGACACCGCGCAGGCCTGCGCAATGCCGTTGCCCATTGTTCCGGCGCCGATGATGCCGACGGTCTGAATCGTCATGAGAAAACTCCTTGAAGAATAAAAGCGGAAAAAAAGCGAGCGGGTGGACGCGCCACCGCGGCAGGAGATCGATTGTGAAGCAGCCCCGCCGGCGCGCCGTTGCCGCGCGTGACACGGGCGGTGCGCGGGTGGCTTACAGTGCGGCGATTGCTTTTTCTTCCCCTCTTTTCGACTCCGACCATGACCACCCTCGGCACTCCTCTTTCCCCCTCGGCCACCCGCGTGATGCTGCTGGGCTCCGGCGAACTCGGCAAGGAGGTGCTGATTGCGCTGCAGCGCCTGGGCGTGGAGACCATCGCGGTCGACCGCTACGAGAACGCGCCCGGCCAGCAGGTGGCCCACCATGCGCGCACCATCACCA
>NZ_JBFTPJ010000978.1:0-2127 GCF_056398445.1 Variovorax sp. 01T439_2 | reverse complement strand
GCGCCACCCCAACCGGCCCGCGCACCTGCACTTCATGGTGAGCAAGCCGGGCCACAAGGTGCTGGTCACGCAGGTGTTCGCCGATGACGACCAGAACCTCGAGAGCGACCCGACCTTCGGCGTGACGCAGCGGCTGATCGGCTGCTTCGCGCTGGCGCCCGACGGCCGGAGCGCCACGCTGCAGTACGACTTCCAGCTCGAACCGGGCGAGATGAAGTTTCCGCGTCCACCCATTCCCTGAACCTACCTCTCCATTCCATGAGCTTCGATCCTGTTTCCCGACTCGACGGCAAGGTTGCCGTCGTCACCGGCGGCCTTGGCGCCATCGGCTATGCGACGGCGGTGCGCCTTGCAGCACTCGGCGCCACCTGCGTGCTGCTGCACCGCAAGGGCGACGATGCGGCTGCACGCGCGGCCGCCCTGCCCTCCGCCAGCGGACAGCGCCACGCGGCGATCCGCGCCGACATCGTCGACACGCCGAGCCTGCAGGCCGCGGCCGCCGAGGTGAAGGCCGCGCATGGGCGCTGCGACATCCTGGTCAACAGCGCGGGCCACACGCAGCCCGTTCCGGCGGGCGACCTTGATGCGCTGACCGACGAGCTCATCGACGACATCGTGCGCGCCAACTTCCGCGGCGTGTTCGCGACCATCCGCGCCTTCGCGCCGATGCTGAAGGACAGCGGCGACGGGCTCGTTGCCAACATCTCGTCGATTGCGGGCTTCACGGGCGTGGGCAGCAACCTCGCGTACGTCGCGGCCAAGGCCGGGCTCGATGTGGTGGGCGATGCACTGGCCAAGGCGCTGGCGCCGGCGGTGCGCGTGGTGTCCGTCTCGCCGGGCGCGGTGGAGTCGGGCTTCGTGCCAGGCCGCGGCGCCGAGTTCGCGAGCAAGATGGCGAGCACCACGCCGCTCGGGCGCATCGGCAAGCCCGACGACGTGGCCGCCGCGGTGGAGGCGCTCGCAACGACGATGCGCTTCGTCACCGGCACGCGCATCGTGGTCGATGGAGGCCGCCACCTGTGAGCACCGCCAAGACGCTCATCACCTGCGCCGTCACGGGCAACCTCGTGAAGCCCGAACAGACGCCGCACCTGCCGATCACGCCGGTGCAGATCGCCGACGAATGCCTGGCCGCGGCCGAGGCCGGCGCGGCGCAGGTGCACATCCATGTGCGCCATCCCGAGACCGGCAAGCCTTCGATGGRGGTCGAGCTGTACCGCGAGGTGGTCGACCGCATCCGGCGCGGCAATCGCGAACTGGTCATCAACCTCACGACCGGCCCCGGCGGGCGCTTCATTCCGAGCGAGGACGATCCGAAGATCGCCGCGCCCGGCACCACGCTGCTGCCGCCCGAGAAGCGCGTGGAGCACATCGCGCTGATCAGGCCCGACGTGTGCTCGCTCGATCTCAACACCATGAACTCGGGCCCCGACGTGGTGATGAACACGCCGAAGAATGTGCGCCGCATGGCCAGGGTGATCCGCGAGGCGGGCGTGAAGCCCGAGCTGGAAATCTTCGATTCGGGCGACATCAACCTTGCGCTCGACCTGATCGCCGACGGCACGCTCGACGGCCCCGCGATGTGGACCTTCGTCCTCGGCGTGAAGTACGGCTTCGCGCCCACGCCCGAGACGCTGCTCTACGCACGCAACATGCTGCCGCGCGGCGCGTTCTGGAGCGCCTTCGGCATCGGCCGCATGGAGTTCCCGATCGTTGCGCAGGCATGGCTGCTCGGCGGCCATGTGCGCGTCGGCATGGAGGACAACATCTACCTCGAGAAGGGCGTGCTGGCCGAGAGCAATGCGCAGCTGGTGGCGAAGGCGCGCGACATCCTGCTGAGCCTTGGGGGCGAGATTGCGAATCCGCGGGAGGCGCGCGCGATGCTGGGCTTGCCTGGTGGGGGGAGCTGACTTGCGAACTCTTTCTATTCGGTGCGCGATGCGTTTGGTGCCTGCTGATTCAGGGGGCGCTCCCGCCGACGGGGTACCTTGCTCCGCGAATGTCCTCCGGCCTTCGGCCTCCCCCTTGATTTCGCTGCGCAAGGCACCCCATCRRCGGGWGCGTTATGCGSAGCAGTCGTTGATCAGCGATGCACAACGAGCGTGCCCTCGTGCMCAGAGCATCGGG
>NZ_JBFTPJ010000977.1:0-2132 GCF_056398445.1 Variovorax sp. 01T439_2 | reverse complement strand
GTGTCGGTGGTCAGCGTGGCTGCAGACAGCAGCCAGGCCGGCATCCAGCCCGGAAAGTCCTCGCGGCGGCAGGTGGTGTAGGTGGCGGTGCGGGCCACCGACACGTTGCTGTCGACGAAATCGATGCGCTGCGCCTCGCCATGTCCGCCGGTGGCAAGGAAGGAATAGCGCACGTTGTTGAAGAAGCCCTCGAAGGTCTCGAGCTTGAGCTCGAGCTCGGGGCCTTCGTACACATTGCCGGCCTGGTTGACGCGCACGTTGCCGCGCGCCCTGGCGCGGTCGTCGGGCTGGTAGTACTCGAGCCGGTCGGCGGTGATGGCGACTTCGCCGCGGCGCAGCGTGGCATGGCCTTCGACCACGGTTTCGAGATCCTGGCGGCCCGACAGGCGGTCGCCGGTGATCAGGCTGGGCAACTGGCTGCGCTCGGCGGGCGGCAGCGTTTCGGTCAGCTGCGGCGTGCGCTTGAGCGTGAGCGGGCCATCGAGGCCCCCGGCCGGCTGGGCCGAGGCGCCGTGCGCATGCAGCAGCGCCAGCGACAACAGGGCCAATGGCAGGGGCGGGCCGGAACGCCGCAAGGCAACGCGCCGCCTCATCAGGCCTCCCGCCGCATCGTTCCGGAGAAGGTCCGCAGTCTTCCTGGGGAGGGCTGCGAGTGCACAGGGTGCCAAGCGTGGGGGCTTTGGGTCGTAGGCATCGGTCAGGAACGAAGGATCGTCGGGAGGACGGCGCGGCAGGCCGGCAGGTTGCAGGAGCCGGCGGCAACTCTGTTCGACCAGGGAGGACCGCAGGAGTTGCCGCGCCAGGCGGATTTGTAGAATCGATTATCCATGACAGCACCCCCGCTCCCGGCCTCCGAGCCCACACCCTCCGCCACGGCCATTCTCTGGGCAGATCCGCAGCGGGCCGCGGCGTTCCAGAACTGGCTGGCCGGCATCGGCGCCGCGCACGGCCTGCGGCCCGAGACGGTGCGCCTTGCGTCCGCCGATGCGAGCTTTCGCCGCTACTTCCGCATCGACGCCACGGGGAGCGCCGCCAGCCGCATCGTGATGGATGCGCCGCCCGACAAGGAGAACAGCGAGCCCTTCGTGCAGGTCGCCCGCCTGATGGCCGAGGCCGGCGTGACCGCGCCGCAGGTGCTCGAGTGGGACCGGGCCCACGGCTTCCTGCTGCTCGACGACCTGGGCCGCGAGACCATGCTCGACGTGATCGATCCGGCCCGGCCCGACGCCAGCCGCCCGCTCTACAACCAGGCGATTGATGCGCTGATCCGCTGGCAGCTGGCCTCCAGGCCAGGCGTGCTGCCGCCCTACGACAGGGCGCTGCTCGAGCGCGAACTGGCGCTTTTTCCCGAGTGGTACATCGGGCGGCATCGCGGCATCGCGGTGGAGGGCCAGCTCAAGGAGCGGCTGGAACGCAGCTTCAGGCTGATCGTCGAGAGCAACCTGGCCTCGCCGAGCGTCTACGTGCACCGCGACTTCATGCCGCGCAACCTGATGGTCAATGTGGCCCCCACGCTCGGCACTGGCGTGTCCTCGCTGCCCCCCGAGGGGGCGCTCGCCGCCTTGGGGCGGCCCGGCGGCGGCTCGGCTGCCGATCTCGGCGTGCTCGACTTCCAGGACGCGGTCTACGGCCCGATCACCTACGACATCGCCAGCCTGATGCGCGACGCCTTCCTGAGCTGGGACGAGGAATTCGTGCTCGACGTCACCATTCGTTACTGGGAAGCCGCGCGCAAGGCCAAGCTGCCGGTCGATGCCGATTTCGGCGCGTTCTACCGCTCGGTCGAATGGATGGGGCTGCAGCGCCACCTCAAGGTGGCCGGCATCTTCGCCCGCCTCACGCTGCGCGACGGCAAGCCGCGCTATTTGGCGGACACGCCGCGCTTCATCGCCTACATCCGCTCCACCGCCAGCCGCTACATGGAGCTCACGCCGCTGCTGCGTGTGATCGACGAGATCGAAGGCACGTCGGCGCTGAGCGGCTTCGCCTACGGCAGGGTCTAGGGCCTGTTGACGCTATGCAAGGGGTCGCGAAGCTCGCCACAGCCCGCCCATCAAGGCGCGCGACGCCGTGCGTGCGTCCGCACGCACAAGGAACGCAACGCCGAGGGGCGGGCTGTGGCGAGCTTCCCT
>NZ_JBFTPJ010000976.1:0-4045 GCF_056398445.1 Variovorax sp. 01T439_2 | reverse complement strand
ATGTACTACGTGGCCGACTGGCCCTGGCACCTCAAGAGCCCGCATGCCGCCGAATGGCTGCAGTGGCCGATGCGCGTGCTCAACCTCTGGCGCATGGACCTGGTGTTCCTGGTCTCGGGCGTGTCGCTGGGCTTCCTGAGCCGCAGCCACGGCACCTGGAGCCTGCTGCGCAGCCGCGGCGTGCGGCTGATGCTGCCGCTGGCCTTCGGCATGGCGGTGGTCGTGCCCTACCAGGCCTATGCCCAGGGCGTGGCCAGCGGCCTGGTGGCGCCGGGCTTCGGTGCCTTCCTGCTGCGCTATCTTTCGATGGGCGATCCGTGGCCGAAGGCGGCCTTCGACGGCGCGGAGCTCGGCATGACCTGGAACCACCTCTGGTACCTGCCCTACCTGTTCAGCTACACGGCGCTCATCGCGCTCACGCTGCCGCTGTGGCGGTCACCCGCCGGCCAGTGGATGCGCCGCCGATTCAACGGGCTGCGCGGCTGGAAGCTGCTGCTCCTGCCGGCGCTTCCGCTGTTGGTCTGGACGATGCTGCTGGCGCGGCACTTTCCGCCCACGCACAACCTGGTCCGCGACTTTCACCTGCACAGCATCTACTTCACCGTGTTCCTCTACGGCTACTGGATGGGCGTGGACACGGGCGTGTGGCGCGAACTGGAGCGCCTGCGGCGGGTGTCTCTGGCGCTGGCCGCAGCGGCGATCACCGCCTTCATCGTGCTGCGGCTCGGCGCCAAGGGCCCGCCCTCCGGCGTACCGATGGACGCCCTGCGCATGCTCTACCTGTGGCTGGCGGTCGCCACCATCCTGGGCCACGGCCACCGCCACCTGAACCGTCCGTGGCCCTGGCTGCGCTGGGCCAACGAGTCGGTGTACCCGTGGTACGTGCTGCACCAGACGCTGATCATCGCGGGCGTTGCGCTGCTGGCCCCGCTGGCGCTGGGACCGGTGCTGGAGCCCACGCTGCTGGTCGTGCTGACCATCGCGGGCTGCTGGCTGCTCAACGACGGGCTGATCCGCCGCTTCAACGGGCTGCGGCCGCTGTTCGGGCTCAAGCCCCGGCGCGCCAGCGCCAAGGCGGCAGTCACTTTGCGGGCGGAGGCTCTTCCACCGGAACCAGGATGGCAGTCCCCGTCGCCACGAGCTTGAGGCTGTCGCCATCGCCCTGGCCATAGAGCTCGGCGGTGGTGAACACCTGCTTGCGCCCCGCCTTCACCACCTTGCCGCGTGCGATGAAGGCACGGCCCAGCGCGGGCGACAGGCAATTCACCGAGAAGTGCGAGGCGAGTACGCGGCCCGCCACCGTGGCGGCCGCGAAGCCGCAGGCGGTGTCGAGCATGGCGCCGATCAACCCGGCATGCAGGAAGCCGGCGTACTGGCCCATGTCTTCCTCGCGCCATTGCATGCGCAATTCGGCTTCGCCGTCGGCGGCGCGCGTGACCTCGAAGCCGGCCCAGCGGTTGAAGGCAGCGGTCTTGTTGATGGCCTGGATGGTGTCGAGCATGGAAGGTCTCCTTGGAGCGGAAATGCACGGGCGATGCGCACGAGCCACTCTACGAAGCGCAGCCGCCATGCCTCGTCGCGCGCGCGACCGGCCGCGGCGCCGCGGTTGCGTTGGCGACAGCAACGCCCGCGTCGAAAAAATTCCGCGAAGGCTTAACCCCGTTGGACGAGCCCGGCCGTATGAGTGGAGACAAGCCATCCATCCACTTTCGAAGGTTCTCCATGCAAGCACCCTCCTCCGCCTTCTTTCTTCTCCGTGCCACCTTCTCCGCCACCGCCTGGCTGGCGGCAAGCGCCGGCGCCCATGCGCAAGCCGCAGCCGACAACTCGCGCATCACCCAGGTCAAGGTCTATCCCGGCAGCGCCACGGTGGAGCGCGTCGCGCGGGTGGCGGCCGGCAGCCGGTCGGTCACCTTCGCCTGCCTGCCCGCGAGTCTCGACGTGCAGAGCCTCCGGCATGGTGACGGGCTACCTCAAAGGCCTCTCGGGCGGCAGCGGCGAATCGGCCCAGGGCGCCCGCGCGCCGATGGATGCACGCAACCTCGCGGCCATGGCCGAGGCGATGCGCCGCACCGGGCAGGACTCATTGCTCAAGCAGCACCAGATCCAGCGCAGGCAAGCCGACATCGACCGGCAGCTCAATCCGCTGCTGGCCGAACGCAAGCGCTCGCAAGGCCACGGCGCGCAGGTGATGGCCGTGACCGTGACGCTGGCCGCCAGCGCCGATGCCGACGTGAAGCTGAGCTACCAGGTCGCCGGCCCCGGCTGGACGCCCAGCTACCGCGCGCTGCTCGACACCGCCACGAGCAAGGTGCGCATCGAGCGCCAGGCGCTGGTGGCGCAGGCCACGGGCGAAGACTGGCGCGGCGTGAAGCTGGTGCTCTCCACCGGCCAGCCGCGCCGCGAAACCGCGAGCCGCGCGCCCACGGCGTGGCGCATCGGCATCGAGCCGCCGCCGCGTGTCCAGGGGGGCATGGCCGCGATGATGGCGCCGGCGCCCGCCGCGCCCGCCGCATCCGCCGACCGGCTTGCCATGGCCGAGGCCACGGAGCCCCTGTTCGACGTGAACCTGTTCGACAACAGCTTTGCCACCGAATTCGCGGTGCCGCAGAGCATCGACGTGCCCTCCAGCGGCCAGCGCGTGACACTGGCGCTGGGCCAGCACGAAGACACGGCCAAGCTCGCGGCTCGCACCAGCCCGCGCGTGGATGCCAGCGCCTTCCTGGTGGCCGAGCTCGCGCAGCCGGCCGGCGTATGGCCGGCCGGTGCGCTGCAGCTCTACCGCGACGGCAACTTCGTCGGCACCGGCCGGTGGAGCGCGCCGAACGACGCCAGGCTCACGCTCTCCTTCGGCCGCGACGAACTGGTGCGCGTGCAGGCCGAGCCCGAGAACGACAGCCAGGGCACGGGCGGTTTCGCCGGCTCGCGCGCCGAGCGCAAGGTGCAGCGCGCCTACGTGGTGGAGAACCGCCACCGCACGCCGATCGCGGTGCAGGTGCTCGAGGCGGCGCCGGTCTCGGTCGACGAACAGGTGCGCGTGGCTGCGCAGTTCTCGCCGCAGCCCGGCGAGCTGGCCTGGAACAAGCAGCCCGGGCTCGCCATGTGGCGCTTCGACCTGGAGCCCGGCAAGACCGCGCGCGTCGCGGCCRACTACAGCATCAGCTACCCGAAGGACGCGCGCCTGCAGATGCGCTGACCTGCCTGCCGCCGGGCGTCAGTGGGCCTTGGGCGACCGCGCCTTGCGGGCGGCACCGGCGCAGGCCGCGCACACGCCGTGCAGCGTCACTTCATGGCTCTTCACCTGGAAGCCCTTGGGCACCAGGTCGGTCATCGGCCCGGGGCAGGCATGCAGCATGAAGACCTGCCCGCAGCTGCTGCAGTGAAAGTAGTGATGGTGGTGGTCGGCCTCTTCGCCGTGCTGGTGCGAATGGCGGTGCGCATCGGGCTTGCAGGCCACTTCGTAGCGCGCCGGCTCGCCGGGCAGCTCGACCTTGGCGATCTCGCCGTCGGCCAGCAGCATGGAGACCTGGCGGTACACGGTGGAGAGGCTGATCTCGGGCACGATGGCGCGGGCGCGCTCGAGGATTTCAGGTGCGGTCAGCACCAGGCCGGTGTCGCTGAAGGCCGAGAAGACCGCGTTGCGTTGGCGCGTGAGGCGTTGCATGGCTCGATGATAGTGGGCGGGTGGCCTCCAGCCGGTCAGTCCGGCCGTGGCCCTTCGCCCTCGGCCGATTCGGCAGCCGGCTTGCGCTTCTTGCCGCGCGCGGCCTTCTTGGCCGTACGCTCCGCATCGGCGCGCAGCCCCTCCGCGAGCCACTGCGCAAACTCCTCGGGCGTCTCGAGCGTGACGCGCCCGAGGTTGCCCGCGCGGAACTCGTGCATCACGATCTCGGCCGCCTTCTGCAGGTTGACGCGGCCCTTGCCCAGCAGCGCGCCGCGCTTGCGGCCGATGGCGTCGAGCACTTCCTCGTCCTTCATGGCGGCAATGGCCGCGGCGTCGTGCTCGGCCAGCTTGAAGCGCTCGGTGATGCCCGCCGCGTAGTGC
>NZ_JBFTPJ010000975.1:0-2144 GCF_056398445.1 Variovorax sp. 01T439_2 | reverse complement strand
ATGCCTCGCCGTGCGCCTTGGCGGTGCCCGCGCGGTTCGGCGATCCCTGGCCGATGCGCGTCTTGCAGCACACCAGCACCGGCCGGTCCGAAGCCGTGGCTTGCGCGATGGCTGCGTCGAGCGCCGCGGCGTCATGGCCGTCGACGTCGCGCAGCACGGTCCAGCCATAGGCTTCGAAGCGGCCCGGCGTGTCGTCGTTGAACCAGCCGCCGACCTCGCCGTCGATCGAGATGCCGTTGTCGTCGTAGAACGCCACCAGCTTTTTCAGGCGCCAGGTGCCCGCGAGCGAGCAGGCCTCGTGGCTGATGCCTTCCATCAGGCAGCCATCGCCCAGGAACACATAGGTGCGGTGGTCGATCACCTCGTGGCCGGGGCGGTTGAATTCCTCGGCCAGCAGCTTCTCGGCCAGCGCCATGCCCACCGCATTGCTGATGCCCTGCCCCAGCGGCCCGGTGGTGGTCTCCACGCCGGGCGTAACGCCGACCTCGGGGTGGCCCGGCGTGCGCGAATGCAGCTGGCGGAAGCGCCGCAGCTCCTCCATCGGCAGCGCATAGCCGCTCAGGTGCAGCAGCGCATACAGCAGCATCGAGCCATGGCCGTTGGACACGACGAAGCGGTCGCGGTTCATCCAGCGCGGATCGGCCGGGTCGTGCCGCAGGCGGTGCCGCCACAGCGCCTCGGCGATGTCGGCCATGCCCATCGGCATGCCCGGRTGGCCCGAGTTGGCGGCTTGCACCGCGTCCATGGCCAGCGCGCGGATGGCGTTGGCGCACTGCGTGCGCAAGGCGAGGTTGTCGATCGTCATGCGAGGTTCCGGTTGGTTCGTTGTGCGTGAGGGGTTCGTTCTGCCGCGGCGCGCGCGCTAGATCGCGTAGGACTTCTTGCGCCGCTCCATGAGGCGCAGGATCATCGGCGTGAAGATCAGCTGCATCGCGAGCTCCATCTTTCCGCCCGGCACCACCAGCGTGTTGGCGCGCGACATGAAGGAGTCGTGCAGCATGCTCAGCAGGTACGGAAAGTCGAAGCCCGTCGGGTTGGCGAAGCGGATCACCACCAGGCTCTCGTCCGGGCTCGGGATGGTGCGCGCAATGAACGGGTCGGAAGTGTCGACCACCGGCACGCGCTGGAAGTTGATGTGGGTGCGCGTGAACTGCGGGCAGATGTAGTGCACGTACTCGTTCATGCGGCGCAGGATCACGTCGGTCACGGCCTCGGTCGAATAGCCGCGCGTGTTCTTGTCGCGGTGCAGCTTCTGGATCCACTCGAGGTTGATCACCGGCACCACGCCGATCAGCAGGTCGACGTGGCGCGCAATGTCGACCTTCTCGGTGGTCACGCCGCCATGCAGGCCTTCATAGAAAAGCAGCTCGCTGTCGGGCAGCGTTTCCCACGGCGTGAAGGTGCCGGGTTCCTGCTTGTAGGGCGCCGCCTCCACCGCGTCGTGCAGGTACTTGCGGCTCTGGCCGACGCCCGCTTCGCCATAGTCGCGGAACAGCGCCTCGAGCTCGGCGAACAGGTTGGCGTCTTCGCCGAAGTGGCTGAAGTTGCGGTTGCCGGCGGCCTCGGCCTCGGCCATGGCCACCTTCATGGAATTGCGGTCGTAGCGGTGGAAGCTGTCGCCCTCCACAATGGCCGCCTTGACGCTCTCGCGGCGGAAGATGTTCTCGAAGGTCCGCGTGACGGACGTGGTGCCCGCGCCGGACGAGCCGGTGATGGCAACGATGGGATGTTTGGCTGACATGGTGGCCTCGGGGAGATGAAGAAATCGTGCGGAGCGGCAGGGCCTCGTGGTTCAGGCGGCAGTCGCAAAGAGACCGCGCTTGCCGAACAGCGGCGCCTGGTAGGTGTCCTGCGGCTCCTCGCTGTGGTAGGCCTCCACGCGCGCCACCTCGTCGGACGAACCGAAGACGAAGCCGATGCGCTGGTGGATCGACTCCGGCTCGACCGCCATCAGGCGCCGCCGGCCGGTGCTGGCCATGCCGCCGGCCTGCTCGATCAAAAACGAGATCGGGTTGGCCTCGTAGAGCAGCCGCAGGCGTCCGTCGCGGCCCGCTTCCTTGCTGTCGCGCGGGTACATGAAGACGCCGCCGCGCATCAGGATGCGGTGCACGTCGGCCACCATGCTGGCAATCCAGCGCATGTTG
>NZ_JBFTPJ010000974.1:0-2145 GCF_056398445.1 Variovorax sp. 01T439_2 | reverse complement strand
GAACCGGACCAATCGCGCTGTCAGCCTCACGGACGCAGGCCTCCTGCTGCTCGACAGGAGCAGGCCGATACTGGAACTGGCCGACGTGACGCGCGCCGAGCTGCAGGACCGCGCACGGGTCCCGAGCGGGCGCCTGCGCGTCTCGGCACCGCATGGCATGGACCTCACGCAGCTGCCGGCGCTGATCAACGACTTCCTCGGCCACTATCCCGAGGTCAGCATCAGCCTCGTGCTCTCGAACCGCCTGGTCGACCTCACGGAAGAGGGCGTCGACATCGCGCTTCGCTTCGCCCCCTCGGCCAACGAGAACCTGATCGTTCGAAAACTGATGCCGATGGCGCTCAGCGTCTGCGCCGCGCCCATGTACTGGCGCAAGCACGGCGTGCCCACCCACCCGGACGAGCTTGCGCACCACGCCGCGCTGGTCAGCACCCAGCTGAATCCGCTGCCGAAGTGGCGCTTCGAAGCCGACCGCCAACCGATCGAGGTGGCGGTCCGCGGCCGGCTGGACGCCACCGAAGCCAGCCCGCTGATCCAGGCGGCACTGCTGGGCGCAGGCGTCGTCTACCTGCCGTCGGTGATGCTCGATCCCTACATCGAGAGCGGGCGGCTGGTGCCCGTGCTGTCGGAGTTCGTCCGCAGCGACATGTGGCTCTCGGCCGTCTATCTGCAGCGCCGGCACAGCACGGCGGTGCAGCGCGCGTTCCTGGATTTTCTGGCGGTGCGGCTCAAGCCTGCGGGCAAGGAGGGCAGGGCAGCCGGTTGACGGGGTCATCTTTGATGTATATACTTCATGTATATACAAAACACAAGGAGGCCTCGATGACCTACGCCCGTGTTTTCCAGTCCGGCAACAGCCAGGCCGTGCGCTTGCCGAAGGAGTTTCGATTGACCTCCGAACAGGTGGAGATCTTTCGCCAAGGCAACGACATTATTTTGCGTGAACGGCCCGCGAGCGCAACCGCAATCTTCGATGCGCTCGTCGGAATGCCTGCCGACTTCATGGCCGATGGTCGCGACGATGCCGCTCCCCAGGAACGGGAGTCGTTCTGAATGGCCATCAGGTATCTACTCGACACCAACATCTGCATCTACATCGCCAAGCACAATCCGGCATCGGTTCGAGCACGCTTTGAGCAACTGAGCGCCGACGTTCTGGCCATGTCAGTCATTACGCTCGGCGAACTGCAACATGGCGCGGAAAAAAGCCAGGCCCGGTCCAAGGCATTGGCTGCGCTGAAGCAACTGCAAAGCGTCATCCAGGTCCAACCAGTCACAGAGGCGGCGGCCCAGCACTACGGTCAGATCCGCAGTGCCCTCGAGCGCAAGGGCCGGCCCATCGGCAACAACGACCTGTGGATTGCCGCTCACGCCCRTGCCGAAGGCTGGGTGCTGGTCACCAACAACGAGCGCGAGTTCAACCGCGTCGAAGGTCTGGCGGTCGAGAACTGGGTGTGATGCTCCAAAGCATCGCCTCCCTCAGTTCCGCTCCGACAGCTGCGCCAGGATGGCCGGGTTCTCCAGCGTCGACGTGTCCTGCGTGATCGGCTCGTCCTTGGCCACCGAGCGCAGCAGGCGGCGCATGATCTTGCCGCTGCGCGTCTTGGGCAGGTTGTCGCCAAAGCGGATGTCCTTGGGCTTGGCGATCGGGCCGATCTCTTTTGCGACCCAGTTGCGCAGCTCGTTCGCGATCTTCTTCGCTTCGTCTCCCGTGGGGCGCGCGCGCTTGAGCACGACGAAGGCGCAGATCGCCTCGCCGGTGGTGTCGTCGGGACGGCCGACCACCGCGGCCTCGGCCACGAGCGCGGTGCACGACACCAGCGCCGATTCGATCTCCATCGTGCCCATGCGGTGGCCCGAGACATTGAGCACGTCGTCGATGCGGCCGGTGATCGTGAAATAGCCGGTCTTCGCATCGCGGATGGCGCCGTCGCCCGCGAGGTAGAAGCCCTTGAGTTCCGGCGGGTAGTAGCTGGCCTTGAAGCGCTCCGGGTCGCCCCAGATGGTGCGGATCATGCTCGGCCAGGGCTTCTTCACCACGAGGATGCCGCCTTGGCCGTTCGGCACGTCGGCGCCGGTCTCGTCGACGATGGCCGCCGCGATGCCGGGGAAGGGCAGGGTGCAGGAACCCGGCAACAGCGGCGT
>NZ_JBFTPJ010000973.1:0-2154 GCF_056398445.1 Variovorax sp. 01T439_2 | reverse complement strand
AGCGATGACCCACCCACAAGCAAGCCACGACGGCAACGACAACAACCTGCGCTACGAGCGCGGACTCGCCAGACTCCAGCAGATCGACGGTGAAGGCGGCGTCAAGGTCGTCGAGAGCCTGGCCGGCATCGCACCCGACTTCGCACGCCTCCTGATCGAGTTTCCGTTCGGCGACATCTACTCGCGCCCCGGCCTCGACCTGCGTTCGCGCGAGATCGCGGTGGTGGCCGCGCTCACCGCCATGGGCAATGCCGCGCCGCAGCTCAAGGTGCACATCCAGGGCGCGCTCAACGTGGGCGTCACGCGCACCGAGGTCGTCGAGACCATCATGCAGATGGCGGTGTACGCGGGCTTTCCGGCCGCGCTCAACGGCCTGGCGGCGGCGCGCGAGGTGTTTGCGGCGGACGATGAAAAAAGCGCGCAGTCCCTTGCGAAACCGCGCGCTCTTGTCGAAGCACCCTGAGGCTTACTTGAGTGCCTTGTAGCGCATGCGCTTGGGTTTTGCACCCTCTTCGCCCAGGCGCTTCTTCTTGTCGGCCTCGTATTCCTGGTAGTTGCCGTCGAAGAAGGTCCACTGGCTGTCGCCTTCGGCGGCCAGGATGTGCGTGGCAATGCGGTCGAGGAACCAGCGGTCGTGGCTGATGACCATGACCGTGCCGGCGAACTCGAGCAGCGCGTCTTCCAGCGCGCGCAGCGTTTCGACGTCCAGGTCGTTCGACGGTTCGTCCAGCAGCAGCACGTTGCCGCCCGCGATCAGCGTCTTGGCCAGGTGCAGCCGGCCGCGCTCGCCGCCCGACAGCGTGCCGACCTTCTTCTGCTGGTCGGCGCCGTTGAAGTTGAAGCGGCCCGCATAGGCGCGGCTCGCCATCTGGAACTTGCCGACGTTGATGATGTCCAGCCCGTTCGAGATGTCTTCCCACACGGTCTTGTTGTTGGCGAGTTCGTCGCGGTGCTGGTCGACAAAGGCCATCTTCACGGTCTGGCCGATGACGACCTCGCCCGAATCCGGCTTTTCCTTGCCCGCGAGCAGCTTGAAGAGCGTCGACTTGCCGGCGCCGTTCGGGCCGATGATGCCGACGATCGCGCCCGGCGGCACGGTGAAGCTCAGGTTGTCGATCAGCATGCGGTCGCCGAAGGACTTGCTGACGTTGTGGAACTCGAACACCTGCTGGCCCAGCCGCTCCGCCACAGGAATGAAGATTTCCTGCGTCTCGTTGCGCTTCTGGTATTCCATGTCGCTCAGCTCTTCGAAGCGGGCGAGGCGCGACTTGCTCTTGGCCTGGCGTGCCTTCGGGTTCTGGCGCGACCACTCCAGTTCCTTCTTCAGTGCCTTGGCGTGGGCTTCTTCGCTCTTTTGCTCCTGCGCCAGGCGTTCGCCCTTCTGCTCGAGCCAGGTGCTGTAGTTGCCCTTCCAGGGAATGCCGCGGCCGCGGTCCATTTCCAGGATCCACTCGGCCGCGTTGTCCAGGAAGTAGCGGTCGTGGGTGATGGCCACCACGGTGCCCGTGAAGCGCTGCAGGAACACTTCGAGCCACTCCACCGATTCGGCGTCCAGGTGGTTGGTGGGTTCGTCGAGCAGCAGCATGTCGGGCTTGGACAGCAGCAGGCGGCACAGCGCCACACGCCGCTTCTCGCCGCCTGACAGCAGGCCGATCTTCGCGTCCCACGGCGGAAGGCGCAGGGCATCGGCGGCGATCTCCAGCTGGTGCTCGGAATCCGTGCCGGCGGTGGCGATAATGGCTTCGAGCTGGGCCTGCTCGGCCGCCAGCGCGTCGAAGTCGGCGTCTTCGGCGCCATAGGCGATGTACACCTCTTCGAGGCGCGCCTTGGCCGCAAACACCGCGCCCATGGACTCTTCGACCGATTCGCGCACCGTGTGCTCGGGATCGAGCTTGGGTTCCTGCTCCAGGTAGCCGATCGTCATGCCCGGCATGGGCAGCGCCTCGCCCTCGAACTCCTTGTCCACACCCGCCATGATCTTGAGCAGCGTGGACTTGCCCGAGCCGTTCAGGCCGAGCACGCCGATCTTGGCGCCGGGGAAGAAAGAGAGCGAAATGTCTTTCAAGAGCTGCCGTTTGGGCGGCACGGTCTTGCTGACGCGGTTCATCGAATAGACGTATTGAGCCATCTGTGGATAGTTACCTTGGGTAGCGG
>NZ_JBFTPJ010000972.1:0-2159 GCF_056398445.1 Variovorax sp. 01T439_2 | reverse complement strand
CCTACCGGCTCGCGCCCCGCCTCCCTACGATCAATGGCATACGGCACTCAGCCGTGATCCGAGCCCGACAACCCTTCGGTGTTGAACGGCAACTTGCTGCCAGTCGCCCGGCTGGTTTGGCCCGCGCAACCGGGCCGCATTCTTGGAGATTCCGCCATGTTCCTCACTGATGACACCTTGCAACCCACGAGCGAGAAGCCCAAAGACCTGGTGCCCTCCCGTTACGCGCTGCGCATCGGCGACATCGATGCGATGGTGGTCAGCGACGGCCCCTTGCCGCTGCCCACCACGACGATGGCCACCAACGCCGATCCGGCGGACCTGGCCAACTGGCTCGGCCAGATGTTCATGCCGCCCGACAAGTACGACTGGCCGCTGAACGTGATGGTGGCCCGCAGCGGCGACCAGACCATCCTGATCGACGCGGGCCTGGGCGGCCAGTTCCCGGGCTTTCCGAGGGCCGGGCAGTTTCCCCAGCGGCTGGCTGCGGCCGGCATCGAGCTCGAGTCCATCACCGACGTGATCATCACCCACATGCACATGGACCACGTGGGCGGGCTGCTCGTTCCCGGCATCAAGGAACGCCTGCGTCCGGACGTGCGCATCCACGTGGCCAAGGCCGAAGTCGACTTCTGGATGTCGCCCGACTTTTCCCGCACGGTGATGCCGAATCCGGTGCCCGAGGTGCTGCGTTCGACCGCCAAGAGCTTCTACAACGAATACCGCGACCGGCTGCAGATCTTCGAGGAGCGGCGCGAGGTGGCGCCGGGTGTGGTGGTCCGCCGTACCGGCGGCCACACCCCGGGGCACAGCGTGGTCGACCTGGTGTCGGGCAACGAGCGCCTGATGTTCGCGGGCGATGCCATGTTCCCGGTCGCATTCGACCACCCCGACTGGCAGAACGGCTTCGAACACGACCCCGAGGAGGCGACCCGCGTTCGCCTCGCCCTGTTCCGCGAACTGGTGCAAAGCCGCGGACTGCTGGTGGCCGCCCACCTGCCCTTCCCCTCCATCGGCCGGGTGGYGGCGGAAGGCGACATCTTTCGCTGGGTTCCGATCATCTGGGACTTCTGAACGCGCACCGCATCGCCGGTGCCCAGGATCATTTTTTCCCCTCTCCTCTCTCGCGGTCTCCGCGAACGGGTACCTCAGCCGCACTGAGGCCGGAGCACACATGACCAACCGTCTCAACTACATCAAGCAATCGCCCGAGCTCTTCAAGAAGCTGATCGAGTTCAGCACGCTCGTGGACAGCGGCACCATCGAACAATCGATCCGGGACCTTGTCGCGATCCGCGCATCGCAGATCAACGGCTGCGCGTTCTGCCTGGACATGCACATCAAGGAGGCCAGGATCCATGGCGAACGCGAGCTGCGCATTCACCACCTGGCCGCATGGCGCGAATCGACGCTGTTCGTTCCGCGCGAGCGTGCGGCGCTGGCCTGGACCGAAGTGCTGACCAGGCTGCCCGAACACGGCGTGCCCGACGACATCTACGAGCGCGTGCGCACGCAGCTGTCGGAAAAGGAGCTTTCGGACCTGAGCTTCAGCGTCATGGCCATCAACGCATGGAACCGCGTGAACGTCGCGTTCCAGACCGTGCCCGGCTCGTCCGACAAGGCCTTCGGCTTGGACAAGGCGAACCTCTCCTGAGCCTTTGCAGCCCGCGGCACCGCCTGTGGCGCTGCCGCGGGCTGCTTGCTTGCCTGCTGCTTCTGCGTGATGGTTGCCGGGAGCGCAGCCTTTCCTCGCCATTGATGGCTGCGCCTCGCAGTCCCTCCCCTCCCTTCCCTTCCCACTTCGAGTTGCTTCCCGCCATGCCGCGGTGGCGCAGCCATGCGCTTGCAGGCCGCGCTTTCGCTCGTACTGAAGCGACGCCGCGCCGCCATTGATGCCGTTGGCTCACTGCGGCGTTTCTCTCGACAAGCCTACCGCACCGGCCGGCCGGAACCTAGATTTGAGTGCGACAGATGCAGAACGCGCGAACCATCTTTTCTCATCGCACGTCCTGGCTGTTCATCCGCCTTCAACGGTTTTTCCGCTCGATGGCTCCCTCAAATTATCAGGAGTAGTTGATGACGAAAAGAATCATTCTTGCGGCGCTGCTGACCAGTCTCGCGACCTCGATCTCGATCTATGCGATCCAGCCGGCCATTGC
>NZ_JBFTPJ010000971.1:0-3847 GCF_056398445.1 Variovorax sp. 01T439_2 | reverse complement strand
GCATAGAGCTGGTCCATGCGCGCGTCGAGCACCGCCACCACCTGGCGTGCGCCGAAGGCATGGCGCGCCTCCTCGGCCACGGCCAGCAGCGTGTCGACCGGCAGCAGCGGCACGCCGGCGCCGAAGGCCAGGCCCTGCGCCACCGAGCAGGCGGTGCGCAGGCCCGTGAAGGAGCCCGGCCCGCGGCCGAAGGCGATGGCGTCGAGCGCGGCCAGTTCGAGCCCGGCCTCGGCCAGCAGTTGCAGGATTAGAGGGATCAGCGTGCTCGACGCCTGCGCGCCGCCGGCCCCGCTGTGCGTGAACAGGCGCTCGCCGTGGCGCACCGCCACCGACAGGTGCTCCGTGCTGGTGTCGAAAGCCAGGAGCCTAGGCATCGCGGCACCCCGTGGCGGTGGCCGGCATTGCGGGCCGCGCAGCCGCGCGGCCGCCGGCCGATGTTTTCTGCACGCCGAACAAAATGCCGGCCGTCACCAGCAGCAGGCCGGCGATCAGGTTCCAGTAAAGCGGCTCGTCGAGCCAGATCACCGCGCCGAAGGCCGAGAGGCCGGGCACCAGGGCCGTGATCATGGTGCTGCGCACCGGCCCGAAATATTGAATCATCTTCGTGAAGGTGATGCCCGAGACGACGACCGAGCCGACGCCCTGGAACAGCATCTGGAACGCCACCTCGCCCCAGGGCGCGGTGCCGATGCGGCTCACGACCGCGCCGCCCGCCACCAGCAGGCCGTAGACCGGAACATAGGCCAGCAGCGCGAACACGGTGATGGCGATGGTCGCGCGCACGGCGTCCAGCCCGTGGCGGCGCGCCACCACGCTGTAGCAGGCCCAGCAGAAGGCCGCGGCCATGAAGAGCAGGTCGCCCTTCCAGACCTCGCCGCCTTCGAAGGCATGCAGCAGGCTGCGCCCGCCGACGACCAGGTCGCCGGCCACGATCAGCGCGAGGCCGAAGGCGCGGCCCGGCGTGATGCGGTCGCGCAGCACCAGCGCGGCCAGCAGCGTGGTCCACAGCGGCAGGCTGCCGGGCATCAGCACCGAGGCATGGCCCGCGGGCGCGAAGAAGAAGCCGCTGTAGGCCAGCAGGGCATAGGCCACGCCGCCGAAGATGCCGGCGCCGGCCGTGAGGCGCAGCGACAGCGGCGAAAGCCCGAACAGCGACGACGCGCTGCCGTCCTTTTGCCGCTGGCCCTTCATGACCATCCAGGCGCCCCAGGGCACCAGCACCAGGCTGGCACCGCAGATGCGCGCCAGCGCCAGGTCGAGCGGGGTGAGCGAGCGTGCGGCCGAGGCCCGCGCGATCACGATGAAGGCGGTCCAGACCAGCACGGTGACCACGGCCGCGCCGATGCCGATCGTGCGGGGCGAGAAACGGGGCGGGGCGGGCATCCCCCGATTATCCAGGGCAGGCCGCGGCCGCGCCGGCCAGGGGCGAATCGCCGGTCGGGCGCTCAGCCGCCGTCGCTGCGCAGGATGGCAAGCCCGGCCTTGCGCAGTGGCGCCAGCGCGGCGGCGGGCGCTTCCGGCGACACCAGCAGGCTGGTCGCGGCCGACACGGGGTGGATGACCCAGGCCGAGGCCGCGCCGATCTTTTCCGACGAGGCCAGCACCACCGTCTCGGCCGCGGCGGCCATGAGCGCGCGCTTGATCGCGGCCTCCTCGACGTCGCCGGTGGTCAGGCCCGCCTCGGCATATCGCCACCTTCTCCGCGGTTGCGAGCTGCAGCCGGCCCGCGAAGTCGGCTTCGGCCCTGGCGACCGGCAGCGCGCCGCCGTGCACGCGCTGCAGCAGCCCCTCGGCGGCCAGCTCGCGCAGGTCGCGGCGGATCGTGTCTTCCGACAGCGCCAGCTCCTCGCTGAGCGACTTGGCCACGACGTTGCCGTCGCGCTGCAGGACCGAGAGGATGTGTTGCTTGCGCTGGCGGGTGAGCATCGGGCAATGGTAGCGGGCAGGACCGTTGATTGCACGAATTTTCTTGTTTCTGCACGAACTTGCGCATATGCTGCGCCCCATGACGACCCTCCACGACCGCGTCCGGGTGCACGAAGTCACCCTGCTTTCCGACAACTGGTACACGCTCAAGACCACCGCCTTCGACTGGCGGCGCAACGACGGCCAGTGGCAGCGCATGCACCGCGAGACCTACGACCGCGGCAACGGCGCCACGCTGCTGCCCTGCAACCTCGCGCAGCGCACGGTGCTGCTGACGCGGCAGTTCCGCTACCCGGCCTTCGTCAACGGCCACGGCGACCTGCTGATCGAGGCGGCCGCCGGCCTGCTCGACAACGCGGCGCCCGAGGAACGCATCCGTGCCGAGGTGGAAGAAGAACTGGGCTATCGCCTGGGCGCGGTGCAGAAGGTGCTCGAAGCCTTCATGAGCCCGGGTTCGGTGACCGAGAAGCTGCACTTCTTCATCGCCGAGTACGAGCCTTCGATGCGCATCGGCGACGGCGGCGGCCTGGCCGAGGAGGGCGAGGACATCGAGGTGCTCGAGCTCGGCATCGACGAGGCGCTGGCCATGGTGGCCGACGGGCGCATTGCCGACGCCAAGACCGTGATGCTGCTGTATCACGCGCAACTGCATGTTTTTCCGCCGAGATAATCGGCACGATGCGTCTTCGTCGTCTCTCCTTCTTCCTGCGCACCGCCTGCGCGCTTTCCTTCGCCGCCCTGTCCATTCCGGGCGCCCTTGCACAACAGGTCTTTCCAGGCGAAGTGGAGGCCGCCCTCGCGCGCGCCAAGGTGCCGCGTGATTCGGTGACGATGCTGGTGGCCGATGCCGACGGCCTGCGCCCGCCGCGCCTGGCCTGGCGCACGCAGGTGCCGGTGAACCCGGCGTCGATCATGAAGCTGGTCACCACCTACGCCGCGCTCGACCTGCTCGGGCCGGCCTACAGCTGGAGCACGCCGGTCTACATCGACGGCACGGTGAGCAACGGCGTGCTCAACGGCAACCTCTACATCAAGGGCCAGGGCGATCCCAAGCTGGTGCTGGAGCGCGCCTGGCTGCTGCTGCGGCGCGTGCAGGGCCTGGGCATCACCACCGTGAGCGGCGACATCGTGCTGGACCGCAGCGCCTTTGACGCCGCGATCGAGAACGACCCGGCCGCCTTCGACGGCGAGCCGCTGCGGCCCTACAACGCCTCGCCCGAGGCGCTGCTGGTCAACTTCAAGTCGGTCAACATGGTCTTCACGCCCGAGCGCGGCGGCCAGCAGGCGCGCGTGAGCTACGAGCCGCCGCTCGCCAGCGTGTCGATGCAGCCCACGGTGGCGCTCGCGCCCGGCGAATGCGGCGACTGGCGCGCGGCCATCAAGCCCGATTTCAGCGACCCGAACCGCATCCGCTTCCTGGGCGCCCTGCCGGCCTCCTGCGGCGAAAAGAGCTGGGCCGTGGCCTATGCCGATCCGCGCACCTACGGCCTGCGCGCCATCGGCGGCATGTGGGCCGAGATGGGCGGCCGGGTCGGCGGCCAGATGCGCGACGGCCGGGTGCCGGCCGGGCTCAGGCCGGCGTTCGAGTTCGGCTCGCCGCCGCTTTCGGAGGTGGTGCGCGACATCAACAAGTACAGCAACAACGTGATGGCGCAGCAGCTGTTCCTCACGCTCGGCCTCACGCAGAAGAACCGCGGCAGCTTCGAGGCCTCGCGCAGCGCGCTGGGCCAGTGGTGGCGCGAGCGCATCGGCACCGGCGAGGCGCCGCCGGTGTTCGACAACGGCTCGGGCCTGTCGCGCGACGAGCGCATCAGCGCCGCGGCGCTCGGCCGCATGCTGCAGGTGGCCTGGCGCTCGCCGCTGATGCCGGAGCTGGTGGGCCGAGAGCTTGGCGGTCTGCTCGGGCGGATCCGTGACGACC
>NZ_JBFTPJ010000970.1:0-2166 GCF_056398445.1 Variovorax sp. 01T439_2 | reverse complement strand
CCCCCGACCTGGTCGCGCAGGCCTCGGCGTTCCAGCCCGCCATCCTGGCCGACGTCGCAGGCCGCCGCGGCGCCCTGCACGGCCGCATCGCGGCCCTGCGCCACCGCATGAAGCTGGCCGGCAGCGCGCTCACGGTCGAAGTGCGGCCGGGCGACAACCTGATGATCCACGCCGCCATTGCGCTGGCCAGGCCGGGCGACGTGCTGGTGATCGACGGCAAGGGCGACCAGACCGCTGCCCTCATGGGCACCATCATGATGAACGCCTGCCGGCAGGTCGGCATCGCCGGCGTGGTGGTCGACGGCGCGGTGCGCGACAGCCTGGAGATCGACGAGATGGACTTTCCCGTCTTTTCGGTCGGGACCAATCCCAACGGCCCGACCAAGCTGGCTTCAGGCCGGATCGGGCACTCCGTGTCTGTCGGCGGCGTGACCGTTCGCTCCGGCGACCTCGTGGTTGGCGATGCCGACGGCGTGGTCGTCATCGAACGCGAAAGAGTGGAAGYGCTTCTCGAGGCCGCAGGCAGGAAGGTCGAGGACGAGGCCGTGCGGATCGAGGCAATCAAGAAGGGCAACACAGCCGCCAAGTGGCTGGACTCCGCGCTGCGCAGCGCAGGTGTACTTAGAGAGAACGAGACGCTCTAGCAAAGCGCAGGGGAACGTTCGGCAGCCGATGCCACGACCCGCATCGCCCTTGAACCCGGCAGCGAATGGTCTTCAACCTCCCTGTCGAGTGCCGCATCGATCGGCATTGCCCAAGCGCGAGCCACAGCATGCGCCGTCGGAAGCATCGATTTTGATGACGGAAATTCATGAGAACTACTGTCACCATGGGAAGACGCTCTCTACGAGGAAGCGCTTGCAGTTGCGGACCCCGGCATGGACAAATCGGACCTCTTTAGGGAAGCGATCAAGACCTTCGTGAGGGTGCAAGCGGCCAAGCGACTTGCAGCCCTCGGGCGGCGTGCGCCCAAGATGCCCGTCTATTTCCAGCACCTGCCGCAGATGCAGCAGGCGAACTGGCGAGAGGTGCTCGTCCTGATCGAGAAGGAACGCCTCTTTGGATGGGGGTACGGGCTCGTCAACCTGACTCTGCTGGCATCCACGCTCATGACTCCAGGGGCCGAGTTGTGGACCTTGGACAGACGCCTGGGCGACTTGGCACAGCGATTTGCAGCGGCCCACCGCCCGGTCGAACGTTGAGCCTGCGCTCGCGCGTGCCGCCTTTTACCATCCGCATCGAGATGCGCCGAACGTTGGCACAGCCGCGTGCCGGCAGAGCCTCGCCGCTGCCGACAAGCCGCGCTCAGTATCTAGCATGACCGAGCCAACCATGGTGCGCCCTGCTGCGTTCGACCCGCAATCATTGAGACACGACGGCGATCCCCTTGAAATGGCCCGCCTGCGCCTTCTTCTCCGGCCGGGGATAGCGCTGCGGCGCGAAGCGGTGCAGCAGCTCCGCCTCGCGTTCGGTGGCAAGCGCAAGGTTGGCCATCTTCACATGGCCGAAGCCGCGGACCGAGAGCGGCAGCGCCGCGATCTGCGCGGCGAGCTGCTGGTTCGCCGGTGAAAGCTCGGCGACCAGTTCATCGAGCAGATGGTCAAACTGGACGATCATCGCGCGCTCCGTCCGGCGCTCCTGCGTGTAGCCGAACAGGTCGAACTTCGTGCCGCGCAGCCGCTTGCCGTGGGCCAGCCACTTCATCGCCGGCAGCATCCACGCGCCCAGGCGGATCTTGACGGGCCGCTGACCGTGCCCGGCGCGCGAAAGCAGCGGCGGGGCCATGTGGAACTCGAGCTGGAGGTCGCCTTCGAACTGGTCCTTGAGCTTCCGCAGGAATGCGTCGTCGGTGTAGAGGCGTGCGACCTCGTACTCGTCCTTGTAGCTCATGAGCTTCAGGAGGCTGCGCGCCGCGTTGCGCGTGAAGGGCAGCCGCGCATCGCCGCCCGGCAGCGCGGATTCAGCCGCCTGCAGCGTGCGCACGCGCTTTTCGAAGCGCTGCGCCCATGCGGCGTTCTGGTAGCCGGTGAGATGCTGGCACCCATCGGCGAGCAGCGCGTCCAGCGGGCGCTCGTCGGCTTGCTGCGCTTGCAGGGGCGCCGCCCGCAACTGATCGAGCGCGGCGGGGTCGCCCGCCGCGAGCCGGCCCAGCGAGAACGCCGACTG
>NZ_JBFTPJ010000969.1:0-2168 GCF_056398445.1 Variovorax sp. 01T439_2 | reverse complement strand
ATCGATGCGCTCGCGGGCTACCAGGTCGACGGCTTCATCCTCAACACCCTGGGCCGCGGCAGCAACGTGGTCGACGCGGTCACGCTGCACGGCAAGCCCGCGGTGCTGGTGGACCGCCGCCACACCGGCATGCACACCGACTTCGTCGCGCTCGACAACCATTCGGCCATGCGCGACACCTGCGGCCACCTGGTCGAGGGCGGCTACCGCGAACTGCTCTACGTGACGGAGCCGCAGAAGGGCGTGAGCTCGCGGCGCGAGCGCACGGCCGCCTTCGGTGCCTGCGTGGCCGCGCACGAGCCGCGCGTGGCGGGCGAGGTGTTCGAAAGCGTGGAGGGCGACGGCGATGCGCTCGACGAGGCATTGCGCGCGCTGCGCCAGCGCGCCAAACGGGGGCGCCGCGCGGCCGTGGTCGCGGGCAATGCGGTGGTCACGCTGCGCATCGCGCAGTCGATGGCGCGGCTGGGCTGGCAGTTCGGGCAGGACCTGGGCTTCGTCGGCTTCGACGATCCCGAATGGGCCTCGCTGATCGGCCCCGGCCTGAGCACCGTGGCGCAGCCGACCGACGCCATCGGCCGCACGGCCGCCACCTGCCTGATCGAGCGGCTGCGGGGGCTCGATGCCGCACCGCGCCAGCTGCTGCTGCCGGGGCAGCTGGTGGTGCGGGGCTCGTCGCAGGCACAGCCGTAGCGCCGCGAGGCGGCGTGGCATCATCGTGCGACGCTTCCCACCGCCCACCCATGTCCGCCGATTCCTTCGTCCGCCGCGTTCGCAGCCAGCTCGACCAGTTGCCCGCAACCGAACGCCAGCTTGCCGATTTCGTCCTGGAGTTTCCCGGCGAACTGGCCAGCTATGCGGGCAATGAACTCGCGGAACTCGCGGGCGTGTCGCCTTCCACGGTGAGCCGCTTCATCCGGCGCATCGGCTACGAGAACTATGAAGAGGCACGGCGCCACGTGCGGGAAGAAAAGCAGACCGGCTCCCCGCTGTTCCAGAACGCCACCGAAGCCTCCAAGCGCGGCCATCTCGTGGCCACGCACTTCCAGCAGTCGCAGGCCAACCTCGCGAACACCTTCGAGCGCCTGGACGACCGGCAGATGGCCGAGATCGTGAAGGCGATCATCGGCGCGGGGCAGGTGCTGATCTTCGGCACGCGCAGCAGCCATGCGTTCGCGCTGTACCTGCGCTGGCAGATCATCCAGGTGGTGCCGCGCGTCACGGCCATCCCGGGACCGGGCGAAACGCTGGCCGAGCACCTGGCGGGGCTGGGCGAGCGCGACTGCGTGATCGTGTTCGGCCTGCGCCGGCAGACCCGCCAGCTCGACACCCTGCTCGCGGCCGCGCACCGCGCCGGCGCGAAGATCGTCTACATCAGCGACCGCGCCTCGCCTGATTTCGCGGATGCCACCTGGTCGCTGCAATGCGACTGCCGCGGCCCGGGGCTGCTGGACAACCACGCGGCCGTGATGGGCGTGTGCGACCTGATCGCCACGATGGTGGTCGAGGCAGCCGGTTCGGCCGGCCGCAAGCGGCTGGCGGCGATCGAACTGGGGCACGAGGAAAACGGCGAGCTCTGAGGGGCTGAGCTGGCACCCGGCTGTCGAAGCCGAAAAAAACGGGCACGAAGCTTGCGCAGGCTTGTGACTGGATGAAATTTGGATTTCAATTGCACCAAGTAGGTGAAATCCATATGCCATTCAGGTGCGTTGCCGCCTACCATGCGTTCCGCGACACCGGGCTGCGACGCGCAAACGAGCACTTCAATCCTTTCTCTCAAGGGGTTTTCCATGGCTGGACCTGCACTCTCCTCCGGGCCCGACTCGCCCCGAGTCGCCGAGCTCGATCGCGCGCTCGACACCATCGGCGTCACGCGTTCGCACCACACGATCATCTTCCTGATCCTCATCGGCTGCCTGTTCGATGCCTTCGAGCAGAACGCGGTGGGCATCGTCGGCCCCATGCTGCGCGAGCAGTGGGGGCTGAGTGCATCGGACATCGGTTTCCTGAACACCGTCACCTTCGCCTGCGCAGCCACCGGGCGCATCGTCTCGGGCTTCATTGCCGACCGCTACGGGCGCCGCGTGATGCTGTCGATCGACCTGCTGCTGTTCACGCTCGGTGCGGGCATCTGCGCGATGGCACCGAACTTCACGGTGATGGCGCTGGGC
>NZ_JBFTPJ010000968.1:0-2173 GCF_056398445.1 Variovorax sp. 01T439_2 | reverse complement strand
GGGCAGTGGTTCCGCAGCCACGGCAACGAGAACTGGGAATTCGCCGAGAACGGCCTGATGCAGCGGCGCTTCGCGAGCATCAACGACCAGCCCATTGCCGAGTCGGAGCGCAAGTTCCGCTGGGAACGCGTATGAGGGCCGCGGTCCGATGCCGATCGCCCGGCACGGCTGTTGCTTGCTGCTGGTGACACACCCCATCAGGAGCAAACCCGCATGAACCGCAATGACGTCACCGAGAAGATCATCACCGTGAAGGTGTCCAAGGGCATCCAGTGGGCCGACGTGGCAAAGAAGGTCGGCCTCTCCAAGGAGTGGACCACCGCCGCCTGCCTTGGCCAGATGACGCTCGACGACAAGCAGGCCAAGGTCATTGGCAAGATTTTCGGCCTCACGGCCGAAGAGCAGAAGTGGCTCCAGGTGGTGCCCTACAAGGGCTCGCTGCCCACGCCGGTGCCGACCGATCCGCTCATCTACCGCTGGTACGAGGTGGTGAGCGTGTATGGCACCACCATCAAGGAACTGATCCATGAAGAATTCGGCGACGGCATCATGAGCGCCATCGATTTCAGCATGGACATCCAGCGCCAGGCCGATCCCAAGGGCGACCGCGTCAACGTGGTGCTGTCGGGCAAGTTCCTGCCCTACAAGACCTACTGACGCGGTCCCTCGGAACGAACCTCAGAACGCCGCGTGCTCGGCCGGCCTTGGCCGCCACGCGGGGCGCCGCGGGGCCGAGATGCTGCTGCCCTCGATGGCGCCCGCAATCGAGCGTGCCACGGCTTCCGCGGGCACCGCGATGCGCCGCCGCGTGACCATGCGCTCGAAGCTGCTGCAGGCCGCGATGCGGTCGGCCAGCGTGCTGTCCGCTTCGCTCACGTCGGGGCGCACCACCGTCACGCGCAGCTTGCCCGCATGCTCCTGCCGCAGGCCTTCGGAGATGGCGTCCACCGCGTACTGCGTGCCGCAATACACGGCCGAGTTCGGCGACACGCCCTGCGCGGGCACCGGCGCCACGTTGACGATGTGGCCCCAGCCCTGTTCCTGCATGGTCGGCAGCACCGCCGCAATGCCCAGCAGCACGCCGCGCAGGTTGACGTCGAGCATCAGCTCCCATTCGTCGACCTTGCGCGACCACAGCGGCGACAGCGGCATCACGCCCGCGGCGTTCACCAGCACGTCGATGCGGTCGTGGGTTTCGAGTGCGAATTCGGCAAATGCTTCCACGTCGGGCCGGTAGGTGACGTCGAGCCGCTGGAAGTGCGCGGTGCCGCCGGCGGCGGTGATTTCCTCGGCCAGCGCTTCGAGCCGGTCGGTGCGGCGCGCGCCGAGCACCACCTTGGCGCCGCGCCGCGCCAGGAGCCGCGCGGCCGCCGCGCCGATGCCACCACTTGCGCCCGTGATGAGGACGACTTTTTCCTGGATTGCGCTCATGAGACTCTCCTCGTGCGATGGGTGTGGACCATGGCGCAACACTGCGCCGGGCATGGAGGCAAGTCTCGCGCGGATGGGGCTCCGGGCGTTATCCGGATCGAACAGGCTTCTTGCCTGATCCTGCAAGACCTGCGGCCCGGACCGCCATGGCGCCGAGCGTGCGCAGGCCCTTCTCGATGCGCGCATCCCAGCCGTGGCCGCCGCTCAGGCGCAGGCAGTGGGCGTACTTGCCGCTGGCCGAGAACACCACGCCGGGCGCAAAGCAGATGCGTTTCTCCAGCGCCTGCGCAAACAGGAGCCGCGTGTCCGCGGGCTCGGGCAGTTCGACCCACAGCACGAAGTTGCCGGCCGGCCTCGACACCTTGGTGCCCGGCGGGAACGCCTGCTCGATCACCCGCGTCATGCGGGCCAGCGTGTCGGCGAACTCGCGCCGGACGCGGCGCAGGTGGCGGTCGTAGTCGCCGTTCGACAGGAAGGTGGCGAGCGCCACCTGCGTCAGCACCGGCGTCGCCAGGCTGGTGGCGAACTTGGTTTCGAGCACGCGGGCCATGTGGCGGCGCGTGGCGATCCAGCCGATGCGGTAGCCCGGCGCGAGCGTCTTGGAGAACGAGCCGCAATAGATGACGTTGTCGTGCGTGTCGAGCGCGCTGAAGGGCAGGGGCCGCTCCTCGCCGAAATGGACGTCGCCGTACACGTCGTCCTCGATCAGCGGCACGCCGTGTTCGGCCAGGATGCGCAGCAC
>NZ_JBFTPJ010000967.1:0-2175 GCF_056398445.1 Variovorax sp. 01T439_2 | reverse complement strand
GCGGAGCTCGCCAGTAGAATCTAGCCTCCCCGCACGCCGATGCAGCAGCCGCCCGAGGGCGGCTGTTTTCTTCGTGCCACGCACCCATTTCAGCCAACGCGCCCTCGGCGGCGCGCCAGCCAACAACCAGGCGGGGCTTTTTCGACGCCCCTGTTGTCCATGCTGCGCGCATCCCTGAGACGCCTCTGGCTCAAGATTCACCGCTGGATCGGCCTTTCGCTCGGTCCGGTCCTGGCCCTCACGGCCCTGCTTGGCGCGGTGCTGGTGGTGGCCTTGCCGATCGACCGCGAAGCGCATCCCGCGCTCTTCGTCGCGCGCAGTGCGGCCGATGCGGGAACGGGGACGCCCGCGCTGCCGCTCGAACCGCTGCGCCAGCGCCTCGTGGCCGAGTTCGGCCCCGACACCACCTTCACGCTGCGCCCGCCGCGCAGCCCCGGCGAAACGCTCTGGGTGTACGTACGCGGGCCCTGGGACGGCACGCTCTACCTCGACCCCGCGACCGGCGCGGAGCAAGGCCGGCGCGGCTCGCACGAAGGCGCCTACAACCTGCTCTTCGAGCTGCACAGCAGCCTGCTGCTGGAAGACACGGGCAAGGGCATCCTGGCCTTCGTGGCGCTGGCCTATCTTTTCCTGCTGGTCACCGGCCTGGTGCTCTGGTGGCCCGCGCGCTGGCCGCCGTCGCTGCGCATCTCGCTGAACCGCGGCCTGCTGCGCGGGCTGTTCGACCTGCACCGCACCGGCGGCGCGGTGCTCGGGCTGCTGATCGCGGTGTCGGTGTTCACCGGCGCCTACATGGCCTGGCGGCCGCTCGGCGGCTTCATTTCAGCCGTCATGGGCCAGGAGCTGGTCAAGCCGCCCGTGGTTCCCAAGGGGCCCGCAACAGGTCCGCGGCTCCCGCTCGACGAACTGGTGGCCCGCGCGCAGAACGTGTTCCCAGGCCAGCCGATCGGCTACGTGCAGGTGCCGGCCAGGCCGAACCGCCCGGTGCGCGTGCGCTTCCGGCTGGCCGACGATCCGCATCCGAACGGCATCAGCTCCGTGTGGCTGCATCCGCTCACGGGCGAGGTGCTGGCGGTGCGCCGCTGGCAGGACCTGGACGCCGGCAACGGCGCGGTGGTGGTGATCTATCCGCTGCACACCGGCGTGCTGGGCGGGCCGGTGCACCAGGCGGTCACCCTGCTGCTCGGGCTGGCGCTCGGCGGCCTGGGCTTGAGCGGCATCTGGCYCTGGTGGCGGCGCCGGCGCGCGGCGGCCGCGGCCCGCGGCATCGCGCTTTCGGCCGGCAACCGCACCACGTCCTGAGCCGGACGCCCCGCAGCTTTCGATTTCTATTGGTATCCGAGGAGAAGCCTTGTTCAAGCAAAAGAAGTGCGCCGCGCTGGTCATGGCGCTGTTCCCCATCAGCTTCCAGAGCCTGGCGGCCGAAGCCGAGCCGGCCGGTGCCGCATCCGGCGCGAAATCGCTGGAGGCGGTGACCGTCACCGGCGACTGGCTCGGCACGCCCAGCGAGACCAAGGTGCTCGAGCACCCGGGCGCGCGCAGCATCATCGAGCGCACGCAGATCCAGGAAAGCGGCGCCACCAGCGTGCGCGAGGCGCTGCGCCAGGTTCCCGGCGTGCAGGTGCAGGAGAGCAACGGCACGGGCGGCAGCGACATCTCGCTCAACGTGGGCGTGCGCGGCCTCACCTCGCGGCTGTCGCCGCGCTCGACCATCCTGCTGGACGGCGTGCCGCTGGCCTATGCACCCTACGGCCAGCCGCAGCTGTCGCTGGCACCGCTGTCGCTCGGCAGCCTGGAAGCGGTCGACGTGGTGCGCGGCGCGGGCTCGGTGCGCTACGGCCCGCAGAACGTGGGCGGCATCATCAACTTCGTGACCCGCTCGATTCCCAAGCAGTTCGCGGGCGAAGTGAGCGTGGGCGTGGAAGGCGCGGGCCACGGCGGCGGCACCAAGACTTCGCCCAGCCTGTTCGTGGGCGGCACCAACGAGAACGGCCTGGGCCTGGCGCTGCTGTATTCGGGCACGCACGGCGACGGCTTTCGCCGGAGCAACGACCACACCAGCATCGACGACCTGATGCTCAAGGGCGCCTACCGCCTGTCGAAGACCGACGACATCGCGGTGACGCTGCATCACTTCGAAGGCCAGGGCCGCATGCCGGGCGGGCTGACCACGGC
>NZ_JBFTPJ010000966.1:0-2180 GCF_056398445.1 Variovorax sp. 01T439_2 | reverse complement strand
GGCTTGGTGTCTCAATTGCTATGCCCTGCTCCAGGCGAGCCAAGCTGGCGCGGCGCCATCGGCATGTCCTGTTCTTCGTCCCGACCGAAGGGCAAGTAATCGATCTCGTCGACCACGAGCAGCTTCGGGTCAAGAACCGCCCGGTTGAAGTATTCCCTCAGTCGGTTCTGTGCCTCGGCCGCCGTCAGCTGCATCATCAGATCGGCCGCCGTATTGAAGCGTGCCTTGGGCCACGCCATGACGGGGCACTGGCACAGCGCCAGCGCGATGTACGTCTTGCCCACGCCGCCGGGCCCGAGCATCACCACGCTACGCTCTCGACACGCTCGACGAAGGCCAGGTGGCCCCACATGATGATCTGCGCCTTGGGTGCTCCGCGTCATCCGGCCAAGGTCGACGCCGCACGCGCGCCTCTTCTCCGCGCTCTGGCGAGAGATGCCGCACGGCCACTCACCGGACATGCGGCTGGGGCGGACTGGCGGGCGCGTGCTCGGGCGCATGGCTCTTCTCGGCCTCTCTCCAGCGGTCGGCGATCCACTGCGCATCGGTCTGCACCGCGGGCATGCGCGCAGTGAAGCGATCCACCTCGGCTGCCAGATTGGCCTCGCCGTGTCTTCGAAGCGCATCCGCTGTGGTGCGCCAATCTGCGACCACCGCCCGCCGGGTATTTCGCATCTGCTCTTGTCCGTCAGCCGCGGCGCCCCGCCCCGACCTCAGAGCCTGGAGCAGGTTCTCCAGCTTCGCGCGCATGAAGGTCGAGGTCTTCGGCTGTCGATGCCCGGTCCGGTCGCTGGGCGACAGTTGGCCGAATGCCCGAAGCGCGCGCAGCCGATGATGGATCGCATCCCTGTAGGGCTTGCGGGTCTGCCCTCGCACCTGTCGCGGTGTGGCATTGGCCGCCACACCCTGCTCGCGCATCAGTGCGGCGAACTGCTCGCGCCATTGCCGCAATGTCTCCTTGCGGRTGTAGAGGCGCTGGCCAGGCTCGAACTCGTGCTCGCACTTGACCACYAGGTGCACATGCGGGTGCGGCTGATCGGTGTGCAGCACCATGGCGTAGCGATATTGGAGCGCGAAGTTCTCGCGCGCAAAGACGCGGGCGGCAGCCCGTACCTTGTCCGGCGRCGTGCCGGCGGGCATGGACAGRACGATGTTGTGSACCARCTTCGCACGCGTGTCTTTCTGCCCCGGAGCGGATYTCGGYYTGTRCTGGCTTCGGCAAAGCTCGAGCTGCCAGTCGGCCGTGATCTCCTTGGGAGCGCCCCGGCCCTGCGGCATCAGCCCCTCGTCGGTTTCGATCGGCAGCTTGCCGTGCCGGCCGATGTAGCGCAGATGGGCCTCGACGCCCCCGACATCCCGTCCGCCGCCGGAGACCTTCACCATCACCTCGGGCGTACGCCCCACCGTGCGCTGGATCTGCGCGATATGGTCGGCGCCGAGGCGCAGCTGGCCGCCGGGTCCACGCCGACCGTAGCTGACGATGTCCAGGGTCATGTCGCGCAGCGCATCGGCCGGGCCGCGGCCGCTTCGGCCCACGCGCATCCTCTGTTCAGGCACGGGCACTCCCGGCGCCGGTCTCCCAGCTGATCAGGTTGCGGCGCACGAGGGCGGCCGTGGCTTCGCGTGCCGCCTCGACTTCCTGACGGACCGACGCGATCGTTTCGCYGAGGTCCGACGCCACCGGCYCGGGCAGCGTGTTCGGCATGCCGAACATTCSAAGCTGYCGYYSCARCGCRGCSARYCGGGCGGCGGTCACCTTGATCTGGTCCAGTTCGTTCGGCGGCAGCACGGCCGCGATACGCACATGGTTGTGGATCAGCAGGGCGAGGTARCTGGCKGTCTTCATTCCACGGGCAYGGGCKCGMYSYGCCRCCAGCGCGCGATCGCCTTKGCGAAGYCGCAGCGTGAGGCGRTCCGCCGCGCCGGGGCGGGWTTCCGATTCGTCTGGRAATCGCTGTGCACCCGAGCCCGGCGAGATGTCRCCGTGAGTCTTGAGGACCTCGTCGACCATCTTCGCGAGMAGGCTCGACGCACTGAGATGATGACGGGCGGCCAGCGCGGCGAAGCGCRCCCTCGTCTCGGGCGGCACCCGGGTGGCGATCACGCGGCTCGATCGAGAGGTCTTGGTCATTGCAACGCCGTCGCTGTTAACAATGTCTGACGGCAGTCTATCCTGCCCT
>NZ_JBFTPJ010000965.1:0-2183 GCF_056398445.1 Variovorax sp. 01T439_2 | reverse complement strand
CCCCATGCCCGCGAGCGCGAGCAGCGCACCCACCCACCCGGTCGAGGTCCAGCCCAGCCCGGCCGCAATGGCCACGCCGCCGAGCCAGGCGCCCAGCGCATTGGCCATGTTGAAGGCCGAGTGGTTGAGCGCCGCGGCGAGCGTCTGCGCGTCGCCGGCCACGTCCATCAGGCGGATCTGCAGCGCCGGTCCGATGGCCACGGTGGTGCCGATGAGAAACACGTTGACCGCCGCGGCGACCACATGGTGCGCTGCGAACGAGAACATCGCGAGCACCAGCGCCGCATAGACGAGCAGGCCGCCGATGGTGCGCATCAGCGACTTGTCGGCCAGCCGCGAGCCGACGAGGTTGCCGGTGACCATGCCCAGGCCGAACAGCGCGAGCACGAACGGCACGCCACCCAGCGGCAGGCCCGCCACTTCGATCAGCGTGGGCTTGATGTAGCTGAACACCGAGAACATGCCGCCGAAGCCGATGGCGCCGATGCCGAGCGTGAACCACACCTGCTTGCGCCTGAGCGCGCCGAGCTCGCGCCAGGGGCTGGCGCCTGCGGGCGGGGCCAGGTCGGGGATGTCGCGGCGCAGCAGCGCCACGGCCGCCAGCGCGATGAGGCCGACGAACACGAAGGCGGCGCGCCAGCCGAACAGCTGGCCGAGCCAGGCCGCGATCGGCACGCCCACCAGCGTGGCGCCGGTGAGCCCCAGCATCACGAGGCCCACGGCGCGCGCCCGGCGCCCGGGCGKCGCGAGCGTGGCGGCCACCAGCGCGGCCACGCCGAAGTAGGTGCCGTGCGGCAGCCCGGTGGCAAAGCGCAGCAGGTTGAGCGACAGGTAGCCGGGCGCCATCGCGCTCGCGAAGTTGCCGGCGGCAAACACGGCCATGAGCGCGATCAGCAGCGCGCGGCGGCCCCAGCCGGCCGCCAGCACCGCGAGCACCGGGGCGCCGATGACCACGCCGAGCGCATAGGCGCTGATGACGTGGCCGGCCTGGGGAATGCTGACGTCGATGTCCTTCGCCACTTCAGGCAAGAGGCCCATGATCACGAACTCGCCGGTGCCGATGGCGAAGCCGCCGACGCCGAGCGCAAGCACGGCGCGCAGGAAATTCACGGGCCGTGCGACGGGGGAAACAACGGAAATGTCGGTGTCCGCGCCGTCCAGCGCGGGTGGGGAGGCGTTCAAGGCCAGGCTCCTGGGAGGGTGCCCGGCGGCAGCGGGCAGAGGCTTGATTTTAGGGTAAACCCTGAATTTCTGCCGATACGGCGATGCTGCGGGGCTGATACCGGGATGCCGGCCCGTGGCCCGTTGTCAGATCGCGACGAGCTGGCGCACGCCCTGCGCTTCCATGTCCTTGCCGAGGCCGCGCGCAATGACCTCGCCGCGCTCCATCACGAGGTAGTCGTCGGCCAGCTCCTGCGCAAAGTCGTAGTACTGCTCGCACAGCACGATGGCCATGTCGCCGCGGTCGGCCAGCATGCGGATGACGCGGCCGATGTCCTTGATGATGCTGGGCTGGATGCCTTCGGTGGGCTCGTCGAGGATCAAGAGCTTGGGCTTGGGCGCGAGCGCGCGGGCGATCGCAAGCTGCTGCTGCTGGCCGCCGGAGAGGTCGCCGCCCCTCCGGTTGATCATCTGCTTGAGCACGGGGAACAGGTCGAACAGCTCCGACGGAATGGGCGTGCTGCCGCTCTTGTAGGCCAGGCCCATGCGCAGGTTTTCCTCGACCGTGAGCCTGGCAAAGATCTCTCTGCCCTGGGGGACGAAGCCGATGCCTGCTCTTGCCCTGTCGTAAGGCGTGGCCTTGTGGATTGGCTTGCCTTCGAGTTCGATGCTGCCGCTCTTGATGGGGACCAGGCCCATGAGCGACTTGAGCAGCGTGGTCTTGCCTACGCCGTTGCGGCCCAGCAATACGGTGACCTTGCCCAGCGTGGCCTCGAAGCTCACGTCTCTGAGGATGTGGGAGCCGCCGTAGTACTGGTGGATGTTTTTGACTGTCAGCATTTTGTTGGCGCCTTCCTTTGTTCTTTTTGGAGGCGCCCGGTATGCGGCACGGCGCGGTCGGCCCCACTATGCCGGCCCTTCGGGCTCCCCTGCGGTGCTCGCGTTTCGCGGGGTCTCGCAGAACTCGCTTCGCTCAAACAGCTGCGAGCCCTGATCCGCGAAACGCTGCGCTCCTCGGCGGC
>NZ_JBFTPJ010000964.1:0-2187 GCF_056398445.1 Variovorax sp. 01T439_2 | reverse complement strand
TTTCAAGGCCATGCAGACCTTCGTGCAGATTGCCGACCAGGGCAGCCTGACCCGCGCCGCCGAGGCGCTCGGCAGTTCGCTGCCCGCGGTGGTGCGCGCGCTCGCCGCGCTGGAGGCCCACCTGGGCGTGCGCCTGTTCCACCGCACCACGCGCCGCCTCTCGCTCACCGAGGAGGGCCGCCATTACCTGCCGAGCGCGCGCGAGGTGCTGCTGGCCGCGGACGCCGCCGACCTCGCGCTCAAGGCCGAGGCGCGCGAGCCCGCGGGCCAGCTCACCATCACCGCGCCGGTGCTGTTCGGCCACATGTACGTGGCGCCCGCCATCACGCGCTTCATGCAGCGCCACGACAAGGTGCGCTGCACCGTGCTGCTGCACGACCGCACGGTGAACCTGCTGGAGGAAGGCATCGACGTGGGCATCCGCATCAGCCCGCTCGCGGATTCGTCGCTCGTGGCGCAGACGCTCGGCACCATCCGGCGCGTGGTGGCGGTGAGCCCCGAGTACCTCGCGCGCCACGGCATGCCGCGCCATCCGCGCGAGCTCCATGGCGCGCCCTGCGTGCGCGGCCGCGTCGACGCGCCGCCGCAGTGGGTGTTCCACGAACGCGGCAGGACCGTGAGCGTGACGCCGAGCTGCCGCCTCGAGTTCAACCACCTCGCGCCGGCCATCGAAGCCTGCGCCGCGGGCATGGGCTTCGGCACCTTCTTCTCCTACCAGGTGCTGCCGCATGTGGCGCAGGGCCGGTTGAAGCTGGTGCTGGAAGACTTCGAGCCGCCGCCGCGGCCGGTGAGCGTGATCTACCCGAACGCGCGGCTGCTGCCGGCCCGCACGCGCGCCTTCATCGACTGGATGAAGACCGAGTTCAGCGGCCTGCGCATGTAGGGCGGCGGCGGCAGCAGTGGCTCCGAACTCGCGCGGCTTGTCCATCGGTTGAAGCGATGGCGGCAGGCTTCGCGGGCCTGCGTCAGAATGGCCGCGTGCCCTCCTCTTCTTCTTCCTCCGCCCCGCTCTTCCACGCCAGCCGCCTTTGCAAGCGCTACGGCGGCACCACGGTCGTGGACGACCTGTCGTTCGAGATCGCGCCCGGCGAATGCCTGGGCGTGATCGGCCCGAACGGCGCCGGCAAGACCACCACCATCCGCATGTGCCTGGGCCTCACCACGCCCGACGGCGGCGACATCTGCGCGTTGGGCCTGCAGATGCCGCGCGATGCGCTGGCCATCAAGGCGCAGCTCGGCGTGGTGTCGCAGTTCGACACGCTCGACCCCGACTTCAGCTGCGCCGAGAACCTCGTGGTGTACGGCCGCTACTTCGGCTTCAGCAAGGCGCAGGTGCGCGAGCGCGTGCCGCAGCTGCTGGAGTTTGCGGCGCTCTCTCACAAGGCCGATGCCAAGCCGGGCGAGCTCTCGGGCGGCATGCGCCGGCGCCTCTCGCTGGCGCGCGCGCTGGTGAACGACCCCAAGCTGCTGCTGCTCGACGAGCCCACCACCGGGCTCGACCCGCAGGCGCGCCACCTGATGTGGGAGCGCCTGCAGGTGCTGCTGCAGCAGGGCAAGTCGATCCTGCTGACCACGCACTTCATGGACGAGGCCGAGCGCCTGTGCTCGCGCCTGCTGGTGCTCGACCACGGCCGCAAGATCGCCGAGGGCCGCCCGCGCGACCTGATCGCCGAGCACCTGGAGCCCGACGTGGTCGAGGTGTATGGCAACGGCGCGCTGTCCTTGGCCGAATCGCCCGAACTGAAGGCGATGGCAGCGCGCGTGGAAGTGAGCGGCGAGACCGTGTTCTTCTACACGCAGGATGCGCGCCGGCTGCTCGACGCGCTCAGCCGGCACGGCCGTCTGCGCACCTTTCATCGGCCCGCGAACCTCGAAGACCTTTTTCTCAAGCTCACGGGCCGGCAGATCCGCGAGGACGGCTAGGCCACGACGATCATGAATACCACGACTGCAAGTTCTTCTTCTGCCGCGCCATCGCCGCCGGCCCGTTCCGTGTGGCGCGCGCCCGAGCTCTCGCTGCGCTGGTGGCCCGTGTTCCTGCGCAACCTGCTGGTGTGGCGCAAGCTCGCGATCCCCAGCCTCATCGGCAACATCGCCGAGCCGCTGATCTGGCTCGTGGCCTTCGGCTACGGCATGGGCGCGCTGGTCGGCGAGGTGTCGGTCGACGGAACCCGCGTGCCCTACATC
>NZ_JBFTPJ010000963.1:0-2191 GCF_056398445.1 Variovorax sp. 01T439_2 | reverse complement strand
GGCCGCCGCTGCCCAGCCCTCCGCGCCCGCAGCGCCGGTGGCGGCAGTGGCCTCCGGCACCGTGGCAGCCGCCGACGCCGCGGCCGTGAAGGTCGAGAACGGCGTGGTGAAGTTCTACTTCGAGAGCGGCAAGGCCGAGGTCGCGCCCAATGCCAAGGAAGCACTGGCCGATGTCATCAAGGCCGTGCAGAGCGGCAGCATCCTGCTCGTGAGCGGCTACCACGATGCAAGCGGCGATCCGGCCAAGAACGCCGAGCTCGCCAAGCAGCGCGCCGTGGCCGTGGGCGATGCGCTCAAGGCCGCCGGCGCCCCCGCCGACAAGATCGAGCTTGCCAAGCCCGAGCAGACCCAGGCGGACGGGCCCGCGAGCGAAGCCCGCCGCGTCGAAGTGAAGGTCAAGGCCTGATGCCCACCACGGAAAGACTCGAGGCCTTCATTGCCGCCGTGGAGAGCGGTGCGCACGCCCAGGCCATCGAGGACTACTACACCGAGGACGCGACCATGCGCGAGAACCAGGCCGAGCCCCGGCGCGGCCGCAGCGCGCTGGTTGCGCGCGAGCAGGCGACGCTGGACCGCACCGCCTCGGTGGTTTCGACCTGCGTGCGCCCGGTGTTCGTGAACGGCGACCACGTGGTGATCCGCTGGGTCTTCGATTTCCGCTTCAAGGACGGCAAGGCCATGCGCATGGAAGAACTCGCCTGGCAGCGCTGGGAGGGCGAGCGCATCGCCCAGGAAGAGTTCTTCTACGATCCGGCGCAGGCCAGGCCCGCCTGAGGCGGCTCTCGCTACCTGGCGCTCTCTGCCGCCACCGCGCGCACCAGGCGCGTGGCCGGCGGGACCAACTGGCCGAGCTCACCCACCCGGTCCTGTTCGATGGCCTGCAGCACCAGTTCGTTGATGCCGCCCACCACGGTCATCGCCATCTCGCTCGTCAGGTGCGCCGCGGGGCCGCCGTTGATGGCCGCCTGGATGAAGCCGGCGATCTCGCCGTTCACCCGGCGCCGCGCCGCCAGCCCCGGCATGCCAAGGCCGAGGATCTCGACGAACAGTGTGCGCAGCAGCGGCGGATCCTGCGCAAGATAGTCGAAATACGCGGTGATCGCCCGCTCCACCTGCGCATGCCAGGGCTGCGCCGGATCGAAGGCTTCGCTCACCGCGCGCAGCGCCAGCTTGCTGGCCGCCTCGTACAGCGCGATCAGGCACTCCGACTTGGTCGTGAAATGCTCGTAGAAGGTGCGGCGCGACACGGCGGCCTCCCGCACGATGTCGGCAATGGTGGTGTCCGCGTAGCCCTTGGCGGCCACGGCGCGCGCCATGCCTTCCAGCAGCCGGGCGTAGTGCTCGTGGGCCGGCTCTGCGGAGGCGGCCTCAAGGGCTGGTTTTTCAGTCGCGATGCTCATGGAAAAGACATTGTCCTCCGCATTGGTACTTGACGGTACCAGCCGTGGCGTGCACCATTCCAGGAAATTGGTACGAATGTGTACCGCATCGCATTTTCCAAGGAACATCAGCCATGGCCGACCTTGTCGTGCGCCGCCTTCTGATCGACCTGCAAACGCCGTTCGGCCGCAACTGGTGCGGCGGCAACGCATTCTCCACCGCCTTTTTCAATGCGCTGTCGATGAGCTTTCCGTTCGGCGAGCAGTTCTTCATCGATGCCGTGCGCGACGCCGCGGCCACGCTGCCGGCGCAAGCACAGGAAGCGCTTCGCGCCGACGTGCGCGGCTTCATCGGCCAGGAGGCTACGCACCGGCGCATTCATTCGCTTTTCAACACCCACCTGCAGGACCAGGGCCTGGTGGACGGTTGGACTCCCCGCGCCGCCAGGCGCATGCAGTTGCTGGAGGGCGCCGATCCGCGCCATGCGCTGGCAGCCACCGCAGCCACGGAGCACTTCACCGCCATGTTCGCCGAATGGCTGCTCGCCCACCCCCAGGTGCTCGACGGCGCCGAGCCGCGGCTGCGCACCATGTGGCTCTGGCACAGCGCCGAAGAGCTGGAGCACAAGGCCGTGGCGTTCGACATCTACAAGGCTGCGCAAGGGTCCGACGCCTGGCGCAGGCGCTGGTTCCGGCGCGTGACGCTGATGTTCCTGGACGACCTCATGCGCCAGACCGCCGACAACCTGCGCCGCGAAGGCCAGCTGTGGAAATGGGCGACCTGGAAGAGCGCCGCGCGCATCCTGCTCGGC
>NZ_JBFTPJ010000962.1:0-2195 GCF_056398445.1 Variovorax sp. 01T439_2 | reverse complement strand
ACGCAGCACCTGTCGGGCGAGATGTTCAAGTCGGCCGCGCGCGTCTTCATCACCCACATTCCGTACCGCGGCAGCGGGCCGGCGCAGTCGGACTTCCTGGGCAACCAGATTCCGCTGATGGTCGACTCGGTGACGGCCGYGCTGCCGCACATCAAGTCGGGCAGGGCGGTGGCGCTGGCGGTGACCTCGGCCAAACGCTCCTCGCAGCTGCCCGACGTACCCACCGTGCGCGAAAGCGGCGTGGCCGGCACCAGGGACTTCGAGGCCGTGGGCTGGCTCGGCCTGATGGCGCCGCGCGGCACGCCGCCCGAGATCACGGCGCGGCTGAACCAGGAAGTGACCGACATCCTCAAGAGCGAGCAGATGGCGCGCTTCATCCGCGACCGCGGCTCCGAGCCCGCGCCCACCACGGGCGCCGAGTTCGACCGCTTCGTGACGAACGAGATCCAGCGCTGGGGCGGTGCGGTGAAGGCCTCGGGCGCCAAGCCCGAGTAGCTCTTTTTCAGCGCGCCGGTCAGGCAATGGCCGGCGGCGCTTGCTCCTCCGCGCTGCGATCGGCATCCGCCAGCAGCCAGCGGCGGAAGTGGTCGAGCGTGGCCAGCTGGCCGCGGCCCTCGGGGTAGCAGAACCAGTAGCCCTGGTCGCCGCGGTAGCCGCCGCCCGGCAGCGGCTCGTCCACCAGCCCCGAGGCGATCTCGTCCTGCACCAGGCAGCGCGGCACCAGCGCCACGCCCATGCCCACCATCACGGCGCGGATCATGGTCTGGAACTGGTCGAACTGCGGGCCGGCGAGCGGATCGAGCCCGCGCACGCCATGCGCCTCGCTCCATTGCAGCCACGACTGCGGCACCGTGACGTGGCGCAGCAGCGTGCAGCGCGCCACGTCCTGCGGCGTGCGGATGGCGGCTTCGGCCAGGCCCGCACGCGGCGCGATCAGCGCCACGTCCCGCCCGGCCAGGTAGTGCGAGCGCGCGCCGGGCCAGTGGCCGTCGCCGAAGAGGATGGCGCAGTCGAGCTCGGGGCGCTCGAAGTCGTAGCCATGCACGAAGGGCACGAAATGCAGCGTGATCTGGGGATGCAGGCGCTGGAAGTCGGGCAGGCGCGGAATCAGCCACTTGGCGCCGAAGGTGGGCAGGGTGGACAGGTGCAGCGCGCCGCCGCCGTCGCCGCTGGTGATGAATTCCAGCGTGGCCGCCTCCAGCTGCGCGAGCACGGCGCGCACGGCTTTTTCGTAGCGCTCGCCCGCGGGCGTGAGCGCCAGGCGCTTGCGGCTGCGCTCGAACAGCGGCACGCCGATCCAGCGCTCCAGCTCCTGCACCTGCTTGCTGACCGCCCCCTGCGTGAGGTGCAGCGCCTCGGCGGCGCGCGAGACGCCGCCGAAGCGCACCACGGTGGAAAAGGCGCGCAGCAGGTTCAGCGGCGGGTTGAGGCGGCGGAGCGACATGGCTGGATGCCCATCAAAACATTCCAGATCAGAATGTTAGCTGGTCTATCCTTTGCTTCAAGTAACGCAGCAACTTTTGCTTCATTACTTCCGTCTCATTGGAGAAACCCCCCATGCAACGTCGTCATCTTCTTTCTGCCCTCGCCGCTGTTTCTGTCGCGCCTGGAATATCCTTTGCCCAGCAAGGCAAGCCGATCCGCATGATCGTGCCCTTCCCGCCCGGCGGCGCCACCGACATCACGGCGCGCGTGCTGTCGGAGCCGCTGGCCAAGATCCTCCAGCAGCCCGTGGTCATCGACAACCGCGCCGGTGCCGGCGGCTCCATCGGCATGGCCGAGGTGGCCCGCTCCGCGCCGGACGGCCTCGCCTTTGGCGTGGCCACGCTCTCCACGCACGGCGTGAACCCGGCCGTCTACCAGAAGCTGCCTTATGACCCGCTCAAGGGCTTCGTCGCCGTGACCGAGCTGGTGAAGGCGCCCGGCGTGGTCGTCATCAACCCGCGGGTGCTGCCGGTGCAGAGCTTCGCGGAACTCGTGAAGTACCTGAAGGCCAATCCGGGCAAGGTGTCGTACGCGTCGCCGGGCAACGGCACCATCGGCCACATGTGGGGCGAACTCTTCAAGAGCAGCACCGGAACCTCGATGGTGCACATCCCCTATCGCGGTGCGGGCCCGGCCATCAACGACGTGCTCGCGGGCGAGGTGCCGGTGTATTTCGACCAGGTGGCCTCGTCGCTGCCGCACGTGAAGGC
>NZ_JBFTPJ010000961.1:0-2196 GCF_056398445.1 Variovorax sp. 01T439_2 | reverse complement strand
GGTCATCACGGCCACCGTGTCGCTCATGCTGATGTTCTTGGGATTGAGCACCGCCGCTCGCCTGCCCAGGCGCGCCACGTGGATGCGGTCGGCCACCTCGAACACATGCGGCATGTTGTGGCTGATGAGCACCACCGGCAGGCCGCGGTCGCGCACGCGGCGGATCAGCTCGAGCACCATGTTGCCCTCCTTCACGCCAAGCGCGGCGGTGGGCTCGTCCATGATGACCACGTGCCGCGCGAAGGCCGCGCTGCGCGCCACCGCCACGCACTGGCGCTGGCCGCCCGAGAGCGTTTCCACCGCCTGCGTCATCGACTGGATGCCGACCTTCAGGTCCGCCATGCGGGCCGCGCTTTCGTGCAGCATCTTCTTCTTGTCGAGCATGCGCAGCATGTTGCCCAGGAAGCCCGGGCGGCGCAGCTCGCGGCCGAGAAAGAGGTTCTCGTAGATGGTCATGGCGGGCGCCACGGCCAGGTCCTGGTAGACCGTCTCGATGCCCGCGCGCCGCGCATCGAGCGGGTTGCGGAAGTGCACCGGCGAGCCGTCGAGCAGGATCTCGCCCTCGTCGGGCACGATGGCGCCCGACAGCGCCTTGATCAGCGACGACTTGCCCGCGCCGTTGTCGCCGATCACCGCGAGGATTTCTCCTTCGCGCAGCTCGAAGTCGACACCGTCGAGCGCCGTGACCTGGCCATAGCGCTTCACCAGGCCCCGGGCCTGCATCACGATCTTGGGGTTTGCGACGGCATTCATCAGCGGGCTCCCCGGCGCGACAGCTGGTCTGCCGCCACCGCCAAGATCACGAGCACGCCCGTCACCAGCACCTGGTAGATCGAGGACACGCCCATCAGCGTGAGCCCGTTGCGGAACACGCCCACGATCAGCACGCCGATCAGCGAGCCCAGCACCACGCCGCGGCCGCCGAACAGGCTGGTGCCGCCGAGCACCACCGCCGTGATGGCGTCGAGGTTCTCGGTCTGCCCCGCGTTCGGGTCGCCCACGCCGGTGCGCGCCACCGACAGCAGCGAGGCAATGCCGTAGAGCGCGCCCGCCGCCACGTAAACGCCCAGCAGCACGCGCTGCGTGGGAATGCCCACCAGGCGCGTGGCTTCTGCGTTGTTTCCCACCGCGTAGATATGCCGCCCCGCGGCCGTTTCGCGCAGCACGAACCATGCGAGCGCATAGAGCACCAGCATCAGCACCGCGCCCCAGGCCACCGCGGCGCCGCCGACGGCGAAGGTGGTGCCCAGGCCCGTGAGGCCGGCGGGCAGGTCGGTGACGGTCTGCGAGGACGAATACAGCTGCGTGATCGCGAAGGCGATGTTCAGCGTGCCCAAGGTCACGATGAAGGGCGGCAGCTTGATGCGCGTGACCAAGAGGCCGTTGACCAGCCCGAACAGCGTCGTCACGCCGATGCCGCAAAGAATGGCCACCGGCACCGGCAGCCCGAGCTCGGTCGCGAACTTGCTCATGATGATGCCGCCCAGCGCCATCACCATGCCGCACGACAGGTCGATGCCCGCCGTGAGAATGATCAGCGTCTGGCCGATGGCGATCACGCCGACCACCATCACCTGCTGCAGGATCAGCGAGAGGTTGTCCCCCGTCAGGAAACGGTCGGACTGCGTCGCAAAGAAGATGCATGCGCCAAGCAGAGCCAGCCACGGCCCCAGGGCGCCCCACGGGATGTGGTGCTTCGGAGATTTCGCCATCAAAACGCTCCGATGCTTACTTCTTGCCCCAGCACAGCTCGGCACCGGTCTTGGTGTCCTTGCTGTCGACGCCCGACACGCTCTTGCCGGCGATCAGGGTCACGCCCGTGTCGACGTAGCCCGAGGCCTTCTTGCCCGTCTTGGCAAACTCCACGCCCGCCGCCACGCCCATGGCGGCCATCTTGAGCGGGTATTGCTGCGAGGTGGCGGCAATGATGCCGGCGCTGGTGTCCTTGATGCCCTGGCAGCCGCCGTCCACCGAGACGATCAGCACGCCCTTCTCCTTGCCCGCGCGCTTGAGCGCGTTGTAGGCACCGGCCGCGGCGGGCTCGTTGATGGTGTAGACCAGGTTCACCTCGGGCGCCTTCTGCAGGCAGTTTTCCATTGCGGTCTGCGCCTTGGCCTGGTCGCCGAAGCTGTCGGCCATGCAGACGATCTCGGGCGCCTTCGACAGCTCGTTCGACTTGGCGTCGTTGGCCGGCAG
>NZ_JBFTPJ010000960.1:0-2199 GCF_056398445.1 Variovorax sp. 01T439_2 | reverse complement strand
TCTTGCATCTTTAGTTGTCATACAACTGGATTCGAAAACCATCGAAAATGGCAGAATTCCAGCGACTCATCGGACATCGTATGAGTTGAAAAGTGCCAAAGCGGCTCAACCGCTGCCTAACTGGAGACAAAAGATGAAACGCAGGAACTTCGTCATTTCGACACTTTCCCCCTTGGCGCTGAGCGCGTGCGGCGGCGGGGGAGACGGCCCCGGCTTTCCGCCGTTCCCGGTGCCGCCGCCGGCACCTGCGCCCGAACCTCCGCCGAGCACCGAGGCGCTGGCGCGCAAGGCGATGCGGCGCGCGGCGGGCTTCATGGACGAGACGGTGTCCTATCGCGGCGGCTACGTCTGGGCCTACCTGCCCGACTTCTCCACCATCTGGGGCGAAATGGAGGCGCGCCGCACCATGTGCTGGATCCAGCCGCCCGGCACGCCGACCGCCGGCCATTGCATGCTCGATGCCTACCATGCCACGGGCGACGAACTCTTCTACAGCGCCGCCGAGCGCACCGCGCTCGCGCTGGTCGAGGCGCAGCATCCGGCAGGCGGCTGGAACTACATCCACGACTTTGCCGGCGAAGCCTCGCTGCGCGAGTGGTACGCCACCGTGGGCGCCAACGGCTGGCGGCTCGAGGAGTTCCAGCACTACTACGGCAACGCCTCCTTCGACGATGCGGGCACGGCGGTGTCGTCGCAGTTCCTCTTGCGCATGTACCTGGAAAAGCGCGATGCGCGCTTCCTGGCGGCGCTGCAGAAGGCCATCGGCTTCGTCACGCAGGCGCAGTTCAGCTCCGGCGTGGCCGACGGCGGCTGGCCGCAGCGCTATCCGCCCTCGCCCGATGCGATCTCGTCGATGCCGCTGCCCAACCCGCAGCAGCTGCCTTCGGGCGCGACCGCGGGCATGGAAGACGGCGACTACACGCGCCACGTCACCTTCAACGACGACGTGGCGGGCGAGAACATCAAGTTCCTGCTGATGTGCGTGGTGGCGCTGGGCGACCAGAGCCTGGTGCCGTACATCACCCGCGCAATGGACTGCCTGCGCCGCATGCAGCAGCCCGGGCCGCAGGCCGGCTGGGGCCTGCAGCACCTGGCCACGGACCAGAACGGCCGCCTGGCCGGGGCGCCCGCCGGCGCGCGCAGCTACGAGCCGCGGTCGCTGGCCACGCACACGACGCAGACCAACGTGCAGCAGCTGTTCAACTATTTCCGCCTGACGGGCGACCGCGGCTACCTGGCGCGCGTGCCCGAGGCGCTCGACTGGCTGGACAGCTGCAAGCTCACCGACACCATGATTGCGGAGAATCCGCTGCTCAAGGGCCGCACGCATCCCACTTTCGTGGAGCTCGGCACCAACCAGCCGCGCTTCGTGCACCGCTACGGTTCGAACATCCACAACGGCGCCTACTACGTCGACCACGACCACCGCGCAACGCCCAGCCACTACTCGGCCGGCCGCGCCATCGACATCGCGGGCATGCGCCAGACCTACGCCCAGCTCAACGGCATGAGCGACGCCGCGATCCAGCAGATGGTGGCGGCTTCTCCGCTGCGCCACGGCGAGCAGCGGCCGCTGCCCAAGTACTTTTCGCTGCGCGAGGTGGACTTTGCCGACCTGTTCGCCGACCGCGTGATGACAACCCCCGTGGTGAGCGCCGCCGATGCCGCGGCGGTGATGGACAAGCTCGACCCCAAGGGCTACTGGCTCGCACCGCTGTCGGCCGTGACCAACCCCTACAAGGGCGATGGGCCTTCCACGCCGTACACGGGCGATGCCTACCGCAGCAAGCATGTGGGCGACGTGTTCGACACCTCGCCCTACGATCCGGCGGACCCGCCGCTGATCGAGCCCTATGTCAAGAAGGAGCAGCCGCAGGGGATCACGGTCGCGAGCTTCGTCGCCAACATGGGCAAGCTGATTGCATTCACTGCGCCGGTCGTCTAGTCTGCTCTGAAAGGGGCGAGATCATGCAGAAAGCGCTTCGTGCCATCCGCGGCGACCTCACCACGCTGCAGGTCGATGCCATCGTCAATGCGGCCAATTCCTCGCTGCTCGGCGGAGGCGGCGTCGATGGCGCCATCCACCGCGCCGCGGGGCCCGAGCTCCTGCATGAATGCCGCCTGCTGTCGGGCTGCAAGACCGGCGACGCCAAGCTGACCCGGGGCTACCGGCTGCCGGCCCGCTTCGTCATCCACACC
>NZ_JBFTPJ010000959.1:0-2200 GCF_056398445.1 Variovorax sp. 01T439_2 | reverse complement strand
GGCGTGGAGCGCAGGTTGGAAGAGCAACTTGCGACAGGCACTATGCAACGAGAAGGCGACGGCTACATAGCATCGCCTGCTGGGAGGTTTGTGGCTGGAGCCTTTCGTGCAGTTGCGATCATTTTTGCTTGTGGTTCGTCAAAGTGACCACGCATTTGCAAGCGGCGGCGCTGAAGCCCGAAGCTCACGAGATTCGCCATCTTTACGCCTCCAGGTCAACCACTCGACATCTTGAGATCGCTTACCTCGCGCTGCCGGCAATCATATTTGCCCTTGGATTTTTAGAGTGGTGGGCAGCGATCTCCATCTCAGTCTTGCTGGGCATTGCATGCTTCCTTGTTTTCACCGAGCGATCAGAGCGTCCGAGCAGTACCTCAGCTGCCTACGTAGGTGTGTGTGCGGCCGCGGTGGTTCTTTTTTTGGCTGGTTTCCCAGATGGACCTTTCGCTTGGGATTGGATCAAACACTGGGCCCTCGTTAACGCGTTGGGCACCGAGCCATGGCCGGTGGTGCTCGAATTGGGTGGTGTCGAGCGCCATCTTCGCTTCTATCTGGGCGCTTATTTGGTGCCCGCCTTCTCGCACAAGCTGTTCCCAACTATAGATCTGCACTTTGCACTAGGCGCATGGTTCTTCGGTGGGTTTGCGCTTGTCTTCCGAACGGTATGCGCACTAGGTGCTACAAAGTGGCAGTCTGTTGCTGCAGCAATCCTATTGATTCTCTTAGGTGGTGCGGACGCCTTCGCGGAACACGTTGCCCGAGGACTTCAGGGACTTCCTGCCGCGCCTTGGTTCGGGATTCACTACGAAGCATGGGCGGTACACATTTTCAGGCTACCGATCGAATTTTCGTCCTTCCTTACCGCGCTGGTATGGGTCCCCCACCAAAGCATCGCCACCTTCTTAGTAACAGGGCTAATTCTCTTCAACGATCGGAGAGGCGGCCTCGGTGCGGCAGCACTGGGTTTCGGGCTTCTTTCCCTCTGGTCGCCATACGGGATGATTGGCTTGTTTCCGTTGATGTTGTTGTTGGCTTGGGAGAAGCGCCGTGAATTGCTGGAGTGGCATACCGCAACCAAAGTGTTGGCTGGAGCTTCGATCGCACTTTGCATGGTTGCCTACTTGTCGACCGAGTTGCCTTCAGGCGGCGCATGCTTCTCTTGCCTACCTAATCGAGTTCATCTTCTTCCGGATCTGCTCTTCTTCTGGTTGGTTGAACTCGTATCGTTTGCACTGATTCTCCGCAGGCATATCACTAGAGACATTACCTGCGTGATCTCTCTTGCCATACTGCTTGTTTTGCCACTGTTGCATGGTCAAACCCCGGATCTGGTTATGCGTGCGTCGATGGGACCATTGTTTGTACTGGGTGTTCGTTCTATTCAGACAATCTTGCAAGAAGGTTCGGCCAAGTTCGCCACCTTGTCCCTCGTGCTTGCGCTAGCTCTGTGCGCCCCCGCGGCCGTGAGCGAAGCAATATATATCCGTACCGGCGCGCGGGCGCATGCGGCGTTTGATTCACGTGACCCCCTTGGGGAGGAGTGGATTCGCGCGGGCGCTGCAACGAAGACGACTTATAGCGTGGAGGAATTCTTTGAGTTGTGTGGCTGGGGCTACTTGCCTCAGTACTTCTCAAAAGAGCAGCCTCGAATGCTGCGCGACCCTCGAAAATAAATCCATTGGGCCTCGTCGATGGCTCGGCCTCGTCTGAATCCGCGGTGTCATCGCGGTCGAGCGCCCGCTGGTGCGTGCGATGCAAGTGTTCAAGATGTCGATCGAGATTCCACGGGCCCTCGGTATTTGCTTGCCAAGAAGTGGAACGTCGCGCGTTATTTGAGATGCTCTGCTACTCACTCGCTGGCCGAAGTCGTGCAAGTCGTATCCGTTGCAGGTTGACAAGCTCGTGCACGCCCCGTCTTTGCAATCACGACGATTCGCGTCTGCTGAGTCTTCTCCGTGTCCGAGAGGTCATTGCGCTCGATCTTCAGCGTTGCCGATTGAAAAACTGCTCCGCTGGTCTGTGTATAGCCCGACGGGTTGAACATGACGTATGCGGGGCTGTTCTGCGCAGTTCCCTGTCCGGTCGCCGTGAAGTAGCCCGGCAGCGCACCCTGTTGCACGAGGAGGATGTCCGACCCATCGAATTGCTGATCGTTGTCCGTGTCGACGAAGACCGTCCACCCCGTTGCCCAGTTGTTGTC
>NZ_JBFTPJ010000958.1:0-2201 GCF_056398445.1 Variovorax sp. 01T439_2 | reverse complement strand
GTCTGCACTAAACCTTTACGAATGTGCAGTTTCCATCAGCAACGCTGATTCGACTCTATGAATTTTTAAAGAACAGCCGATTGATCAAGAGATCTCGATCAACAACAAAGAAGCCTCATGCCTAGACAGGAAGCCGCTTTGGTGTTGAATTTAAGTATCGCATTATTGGTGGAGGATGACGGGATCGAACCGACGACCCCCTGCTTGCAAAGCAGGTGCTCTCCCAGCTGAGCTAATCCCCCAAAACTCTCACACGAGAAATCAGAAGATTTGGTGGGTCTAGTTGGGCTCGAACCAACGACCCCCGCCTTATCAAGACGGTGCTCTAACCAGCTGAGCTACAGACCCAATCGAGAATCAATGAAGACTTCGACTTCTTCCAACAACCGATAAGTGTGGGCGTTTAAATTAAATTGCTTGTTTCCAGAAAGGAGGTGATCCAGCCGCACCTTCCGATACGGCTACCTTGTTACGACTTCACCCCAGTCACGAACCCTGCCGTGGTAATCGCCCTCCTTGCGGTTAAGCTAACTACTTCTGGCAGAACCCGCTCCCATGGTGTGACGGGCGGTGTGTACAAGACCCGGGAACGTATTCACCGTGACATTCTGATCCACGATTACTAGCGATTCCGACTTCACGCAGTCGAGTTGCAGACTGCGATCCGGACTACGACTGGTTTTATGGGATTAGCTCCCCCTCGCGGGTTGGCAACCCTTTGTACCAGCCATTGTATGACGTGTGTAGCCCCACCTATAAGGGCCATGAKGACTTGACGTCATCCCCACCTTCCTCCGGTTTGTCACCGGCAGTCTCATTAGAGTGCCCAACTAAATGTAGCAACTAATGACAAGGGTTGCGCTCGTTGCGGGACTTAACCCAACATCTCACGACACGAGCTGACGACAGCCATGCAGCACCTGTGTTACGGTTCTCTTTCGAGCACTAAGCCATCTCTGGCGAATTCCGTACATGTCAAAGGTGGGTAAGGTTTTTCGCGTTGCWTCGAATTAAACCACATSMTCCACCGCTTGTGCGGGYCCCCGTCAATTCCTTTGAGTTTCARYCTTGCGRCCGTACTCCCCAGGCGGTCAACTTCACGCGTTAGCTWCGTTACTGAGKMARTGAAKMCCCAACAACYAGTTGACATCGTTTAGGGCGTGGACTACCAGGGTATCTAATCCTGTTTGCTCCCCACGCTTTCGTGCATGAGCGTCAGTACAGGCCCAGGGGATTGCCTTCGCCATCGGTGTTCCTCCGCATATCTACGCATTTCACTGCTACACGCGGAATTCCATCCCCCTCTGCCGTACTCCAGCAATGCAGTCACAGATGCAGTTCCCAGGTTGAGCCCGGGGATTTCACAACTGTCTTACATTACCGCCTGCGCACGCTTTACGCCCAGTAATTCCGATTAACGCTTGCACCCTACGTATTACCGCGGCTGCTGGCACGTAGTTAGCCGGTGCTTATTCTTACGGTACCGTCATTAGCCCTCTTTATTAGAAAAGGCCGTTTCGTTCCGTACAAAAGCAGTTTACAACCCGAAGGCCTTCATCCTGCACGCGGCATGGCTGGATCAGGCTTKCGCCCATTGTCCAAWATTCCCCACTGCTGCCTCCCGTAGGAGTCTGGGCCGTGTCTCAGTCCCAGTGTGGCTGGTCGTCCTCTCAGACCAGCTACAGATCGAAGGCTTGGTGAGCCTTTACCTCACCAACTACCTAATCTGCCATCGGCCGCTCCATTCGCGCAAGGTCTTGCGATCCCCTGCTTTCATCCGTAGATCGTATGCGGTATTAGCACAGCTTTCGCTGCGTTATCCCCCACGATTGGGCACGTTCCGATGTATTACTCACCCGTTCGCCACTCGCCGCCAGGATTGCTCCCGYGCTGCCGTTCGACTTGCATGTGTAAGGCATGCCGCCAGCGTTCAATCTGAGCCAGGATCAAACTCTATAGTTCGATCTTGATTTTTTTCGCTCTTTCGAGCAACTCATAAAAACGGAATTGAAGTGAACTTCACTTCTATTCTCATGAGCGTTTTAAGTCTTGCGACTTGTTCCGAAGAACTTACGCAATTACCTTCAAACGCCCACGCTTATCGGCTGTAAATTTTTAACGAACCCCGAAGCAACTTTCGTCTGCTTCGTCTTGCTTGCTGCGATCAGCGAAGCCTTGTAGTCTATCACGGTTTTTTAAGT
>NZ_JBFTPJ010000957.1:0-2220 GCF_056398445.1 Variovorax sp. 01T439_2 | reverse complement strand
GTGCACGGCAGCGCGTCGGAGCACCACGCGCCGCAACCCACGAGCGAAGAAGAACAGGCTAGCTAGCGCCGGAACATCCGCAGGTCGAGCGGGTTCTCTTCGCCGAGCCACATCGCATGCGCCGTGTGGTCGGCAAAGTCGTCGCCCGTGACGCCGTGCACGAAGATGTCGAGGCCGTTGCGGTGCGCCTCGAGCCATTCGATCACCTGGTCGAACTCCGCCGCGTCGAACGCCAGCTGGCAGCTCCAGCGCGTGTGGGGCCCCACCAGCCGTTCGTGCACGCGGCCGACCACCACCATCAGTTCGCGGCCCGCCTGTTCGCACAGCTGCCGGGCCTCGGCCACCGTGGCGGGGTCGAAGTAGACGTGGGCGTGGTATTGCGGATAGAGGTTTTCGGGGCGGCGCGGCATGGTCCGGTCATTGTGGCCCGTTCAGGCGGCGGCCGCTTCGGCCGTTTCGCTGCGCGCCTTGTAGAAGCGCAGGATGTGCTCGGAGAAGTCGCCCAGCAGGAACTGCGCCACACGGTCGGCATACCAGTTGAAGCGCGTGCTCACGCGCCAGGACACATCGATGCGAAGCTCCGTGCCGCCCTCGCGCGGCGTGAGCGTGTAGGCCGAGTCGCGCAGGTCGAAATAGTGGCCGCCGATCACCACGTGGTCGTCCAGCGCGCCGGCGGGAAAGGAATCGGGCGAGAAGCGGTAGCGCCACTTCACGCGCTGCAGCGGTTGCCACTCGGTGATGATCTCGTCGAAGTGCACATCCTTTTGCCACTGCACCTTGCGCACGCGGCCCTCGGGCGTGTCTTGGGTCACGCCCGCCACCGGCATCGGCACGCCGATGCGGTAGGCCCAGGCATCGCCGACCTCGCTCGGGCGGATGCCCTGCGCATTGTTCAGTTCATGCCACACGCGTTCGGCGGGCGCGGCAATGAAGAGGGTGCGCGAGGTGCCTGAGACCTGCTCGGGGTTGGGCCACTGTGGCTCGACGGCGCCGAAGACCAGCGGCAGCAAGGCGAAGCTGTAGAGCGCAGGCCTGGGCCAGTTCGTGATGCGGCAGACGATGCCCATCGCGAGGCCGCCGAGGCTGCCCATGAACGCGAACAGCGGAATGATCACGACCGCACAGACGAGGCCTTCGATGAAGATGGCCAATGTGCCGGCCAGGAACAGGGCCGTGGAGATCCAGGGCATCCAGAGGTAGTAGCCCCAGCTGCGCCGTCCGATGCGCTCGGCCATGTAGACCGTGACCGCGCCGCACACGGCAGGCGCGAGGTAGATGAACGAGCCGAGCATCGCCGAGAAGCGCTGGCCCGGTCCACCGCTGAATGCGATGCGCAGCAGCAATGCCACCAGGGCACCGGCCAGCGCAGGCCAGAACCAGGCGAAGGGCATGTGGCGAATGGAGATGCCGCTCATCGCGGGCGCGGCGGCGGGCGCCGGCGCGGCCGGGCCAGGCCGCTGGGTGTCATCGGGTTCGGTGCTCATTTCGATCTCTTCTCCTCGTCATGTGTTGGTTTTTCAGTCGCTGCGCCTGGCCGTCACCATGCAGTAGTCGAAATCGCGCCAGAAAAGGCCCAGCACCAGCGCGCAGTAGCTGGCCACGATGTGCTTGCGGCGCCAGGGGCTGAGCCGGCCGCGCGCCTTCCAGAGTTCGGCCAGCGCGAAGCGCGTGGCAAGCACCGGGATGTGCAGCGCGCTGGGCGCCACGCGCCAGCGCAGCGACCGCACCTCGATGTCCTCGAAGCCGTGGTCGCGCAGCGCGGCGACGAAATCGTCCCGCACGGCCAGCGTGGGCACGGCCCAGCTGTCGGCCCACAGGCGGTGCAGCCAGCTGGCGCTGCGGCCGGGCTTCTCGCGCAGCAGGAAGCCGTCGATCACCGCGAGCCGTGCGCCGGGCTTCAGCAGGCGGGCCGCCTCGCGCACGAAATCGGCCTTGGCCGTGCCGCTCGCGTAACAGGCGCTTTCCACGGCCCACGCGCCATCGGCCTGTGCGGTGGGCAGGCCGGTGCGGGTGTAGTCGGCCTCGATGTGCGCCACGCGGTCGGCCACGCCGGCGCCGGCATCGAGCCGCAGCGCGATGCGGTTCTGCACCGCCACGTTGGTGACCGTGACGGCAAAGAGCGACGGGTCGTCGCCCACCAGCGTGCGCGCGGTGGCGCCGGCGCCGCAGCCAAGGTCGACCACGCAGCGGCGCTGCGTGCTTTCGTGCACCGGCCGGGGC
>NZ_JBFTPJ010000956.1:0-2220 GCF_056398445.1 Variovorax sp. 01T439_2 | reverse complement strand
TGCCCTGCGCCGTGAAGATGGCGCCGTTGACGGCCAGCAGCTCGGCGCGTTCCATGCCCGGGCCGCGCGGACGCGAACCCACCAGGAGGGCGTAGTCGGCATTCTTGAAGGCGGTCATCGGGTCGCCATGGGCTTCCATGCCGGCCAAGAGCGGGAAGGCGCAGTCGTCGAGCTCCATCATCACGCCCTTGAGCGCCTTCTGGGCCTTCTCGTCGGGGATCTCGAGCAGTTGCRGGATGACCGGCTGGTCCTTGCCGAGCATTTCGCCGGACGCGATACGGAACAACAGGGCGTAACCGATTTGGCCGGCGGCACCGGTGACGGCAACGCGGACGGGTTTTTTGCTCATGGGAAGACTCCAGAAGGTGGTGAAACGGTATCGGCGGGCGCGCGTGGCGCCGATGGTCCTGCAGGGCGGGAATCCTTCCCGCGGCGCAGGCCGGCCCGCATTTTAAGCCGATTCAGCAGGCCTCGTCTTATGTCTTATATAAGATATGCTCCGGGGTTCCGCCACGGCGCACCCACCGCTGCCATGAATGCCCCCACCGTCCTCGAAGATTCTGCGACGCCTTCCTTCAGTCCGCTCTACCAGCAGATCAAGACGCTGATCCTGCAGAGCCTGCAGGCCGGCGAGTGGAAGCCGGGCGAGCCCATTCCCAGCGAGATGGACCTGGCGGTGCGCTTTCGCGTGAGCCAGGGCACGGTGCGCAAGGCCATCGACGAACTCTCGGCCGAAAACCTCGTGGTGCGGCGCCAGGGCAAGGGCACCTTCGTCGCCACGCACGCCGAGCAGCATGTGCAGTACCGTTTCCTCAAGCTGGTGCCCGATGTCGGCACGCCAAGCACCGAGGGTCCGGCCGAGCGCACCATCGTCGACTGCCGCCGCCAGCGCGCCTCGGCCGATGTGGCGCGCGCCCTGGGCCTGCGCACGGGCGACGCGGTGCTGCAGGTGCGGCGCGTGCTCGCCTACGGCGGCGTCCCGACCATCCTCGAAGACCTCTGGCTCCCCGGCGCGCCGTTCAAGGGCCTCACGGCCGAACGCCTGCGCGCCTGGCCGGGTCCGATGTACGCCATGTTCGAAACCGAATTCGGCGTGCGCATGGTGCGCGCCGAAGAAAAGATCCGCGCCGTGCTGCCCGACGCGGAACAGGCCGCGCTGCTCGACGTGCCGCTGCAGATGCCGCTGCTCAGCGTGGAGCGCCTGGCCCACACCTACCACGACACGCCGATGGAACTGCGCCGCGGCCTCTACCGCACCGACACGCACCACTACCGCAACCAGCTCGGCTGAGCGCGCATCCAGATGGCATCACGACCCCACCGCATGGCAGCGCCGAAGATTCGCGCACAACACGCCGCGAACTCCCTAGCATCCGACTGCAGCGCTGCGCCGACGCGGGCACCTCCGCCACGCAATGGTGCATTGCAATAGAATTTTGCGTTGTTTGCATTCCGCAGAAGAAACAAAAGCGTTCGCTCTCAGAACAAGCCACCAAGCCACGAAAGCCTCCCCCCAATGACAGAGCTTGCAACTCCTCCCCGGCCGCCGCGCCGCGAATTCCGAAACATCAACGCCTTCACCGATCTCACGACCTACCGRCTGCCGCCGGCCGGCATCGTGTCGATCCTGCACCGCGTGAGCGGCGTGCTCATGTTCCTGCTGCTGCCGTTCATCATCTGGATGTTCGACACCTCGCTTTCGTCCGACTACTCCTTCGCCAGGTTCAAGGCCGCGTTCAACAGCGGCCTTGGTTTCGTTCCGGGCTGGTTCATCAAGCTGGTGGCTCTCGCGCTGATCTGGGCCTACCTGCACCACTTCATCGCCGGCCTGCGCCATCTCTGGATGGACGTGAGCCACGCCGCCGTCACCAAGGAGTTCGGACACAGCTCCGCCCTGGTCACGCTGGTCCTGAGCGTCCTGCTCACCGTGGTGCTCGGCGCCAAGTTGTTCGGCCTGTACTGAGAAGGAGCCAACCATGTCTGTGAATTACGGCTCCAAGCGCATCGTCGTCGGCGCGCACTACGGTTTGCGCGACTGGCTCAGCCAGCGCATCACGGGCGGCCTGATGGCGCTCTTCACGATCATCCTGCTCGCGCAGCTGATCTTCACGCGCGGCCCCATCGGCTACGACCTGTGGGCCGGCATCTTCGCCGCGCAGTGGATGAAGGTGCTGACCTTCTGCGTGATCGCCTCCCTGCTCTACCACGTGTGGGTCGGCA
>NZ_JBFTPJ010000955.1:0-2224 GCF_056398445.1 Variovorax sp. 01T439_2 | reverse complement strand
GTATTCGCCTTCGATCCTCAGGCACAAGCTCAGCAACCTCGCGCTCGACGGCGTAGAGCTCGCCGAAGAACTTCAGCGCCTGCTCGCCGATCGGGCTGCCGTGATTGGCCCAGAGTTCGTGGAACTTGCGCCTTGCATGGGCCAGGCAACCCGCCTCGGTGATGCCCAGCTCGAAGCACGCCTTGTAGCCACTGAAGTCGTCGCACACCAGTGTGCCGCGCCAGCCATGCTCGCCCGGCAGCCCGAGGAAGGCGCGCGCATGCTGGCCGCCGCGGCTGTCGGCGAAGTCGAACACCACCGCGCGCAGCGCGCTGTAGCTCGTCGTGCAGTAGCTCCACAGGTACGCCCGGTGTGTCTTGCCGTTGCCGGGCTTGAGCATCGCCACCGGCGTCTCGTCGGCATGCAGCACGCGGTCTTCGAGCATCTCGCACTTGAGCGCGTCGACCAGAGGCTGCAGCTGCACGCCGCACTGTCCAACCCAACTGGCCAGCGTCGAGCGCGGGATGGCGAGGCCCGCGCGACCGAAGATGGYTTCCTGCCTGTACAGCGGCAAGTGGTCCAGGTACTTGCCCACCAGCACCTGCGAGAGCAGCCCAGCCGTCGGGATGCCCTTGTCGATGATGTGCGGGGCGACGGGCGCCTGCACCAGCGTCTCGCAGTTCGTGCAGACCCACTTGCCGCGCACGTGGCGCTCGACGCTGAACACGCCTGGCTGGTAGTCGAGCTTCTCGGCCACATCCTCACCGATGCGCTGGAGCGTGCAGCCGCAGGCACAGGTGGTGCTCTCGGGCTCGTGGCGGATCTCCCGGCGCGGCAGGTGCGCGGGCAGTGCCTGGCGCTTGGGTTGCTGCTTCTCGCGCTGCGCGGCCGGCACCGCCGCGAGGTCCTCCAGCTCACGCTCCATCGCTGCCAAGTCGGCGTCGATGGTCTCCTCCAGCAGGCTCTTCTGCTCGGCATTGAAGGCTTCCGACTTGGCGGCGAACTTCAGTCGCTTGAGCACGGCCATCTCGTGCGTGAGCTTGTCGATGGCCGCTTGCTTGAACGCGATCTCGTGGTCGCGGCGTGCGATCTCGAGCTTGTCGGCTGCCGCCCCTCTCCTCAGGGAGAGGACCATCTCGCGCAGTTGCTGCGCGTCCAGGTGGTCAAGGTCGGCCGTGTCGATCACGGAAGGTGATGGTGCCCCGGCGTCCTCGCGAGCGCATCAGCACATTCGGCAATTGCACTACAGCACGCAGATCACTCCGGCTTCGCCGATCCGCTGCCACGGCAGACCGAGCACCAGCGCATCGAACTGGGGAGGGGTCAGGCTGAGGGTGGTGCCGCTGTCCTTGGGCCAGACGAACTTGCCCTGGTGCAGGCGTCGTGCCGACAGCCAGATACCGATGCCGTCGTGCACCAGGACCTTCATGCGATTGGCGCGACGGTTGGCGAACAGGTAGGCGTGGTGCGGGCGCGCGGCGCCGAAGACACGCACCACGCGCGCCAGCGCCGCTTCGGTGCCCGCACGCATGTCCAACGGCTCGACGGCCAGCCACAGCGCGTCGACGCGGATCACCTGAGGATCTCGCRCAGCCAGGCGGCGCATTGGCCTGACGCGCTCAACGGCCAGGTCACGTTCACCGCGATCGCGCCTCGGCGAAGCTCAAGGTGGATGTCATCTACGACCGCGGGGCCTGGCGCCAACGTGAGCGAGACGAACTCGGCTTGCGGGTTGCCGGCCTTCGAGGCGGTGCCTCTCGCGTCGACCATGCGGCGCCACTTGTGGACGAGGTTGGCGTTGAGGCCATGGGCCAGCGCCACTTGAGCCACAGACGCCCCGGGCTCTGCGCACGCCGCCAACACTTGCCGCTTCAGTTCGGCTGCGTGGCGCCGCCGGCTCACGCGCTTGGAGTCTTCCATAGGTGTCCACCTAAATCCTTGGTGGACACCATCGTCATAGACACCGGGGCCAAGCTCAAGACGGGATCACCGCGCGCTTACAACGATGCGGCGGGCCGCCCAACCTACGATAACCACAGGCACGTAAACACCCCGTTACCGCGGCTTGACCTGCCCCGGCAAGAAACAACGGCCCCACCAARCCCTGGTCACGCCCCATAACACGCTGGTGGCCCGCTGCCGATCCAAAGATGCCTCGGTCGGTAAGCGTAGAGCTTGAAGACCTTGCGAGTCGCACTGGGGTTCTCCGCAGAGTTGGGCTCGATACCAAGCTACAGCAGGGGGT
>NZ_JBFTPJ010000954.1:0-2226 GCF_056398445.1 Variovorax sp. 01T439_2 | reverse complement strand
ATCTGCTGCTATCATTCATTTCGAAAAATTCAATATTGGGTCTTTTTGATTTTTCCGTTGAAAATGCGGATTCAAAAGGAGCAATTCCGAGTGAGAACTTCTCGTTAGGATAGTACTCCCGAACCATTTCTTGAATCTCCTCAGCCAATGCCTCGGAAACATTGAACTGATTTTTCAGCTCTTGTCGGTCGTCTTGGTTTATTGCTCGAATAAATTCGCTAAGAAGTTTATAAGCCTGAGCTCTAAATTCGTCGTTCATTTCATCTCCTCTTCAGTGGAGTGGTTGTGGATGTTCCTGCGCCCGCTCCAATGGATTTGAAATATCCGCGTGCTTGCAATGTCGCGCATTTTGCAGCTGCGGGGCTCAGTCCTGCCGCTTTCAGTGAGTTGTAGGCTACTACTGTCTCGCTACCCAAGAGTCCTGCCTGCGACGCATTGTCTTGCGCCCGATTGGCTCCGTAGTGAGGGGTGCCTCGCGTTGTTCCATCGGGATTGCGCCCCTGCAAACTAATTGCTGGAGCAGCGTTGTAGTCATAGCCACCGATATTTTTCATGGCTGCATCTTGATAGATGTGATGCGAGTCTTGAAGACCTCCAATCTTCTTGAGATCCCCGTGCTTACCTGTTACTACACCCTCTTCTGCGAGGATTCGTTCGCATTCACAGGGGCATGAATTGATCGGTGAAAGTCCCAGCGGATCGATCCAGTTCACCGGATTGGGAGCAAATTGATGAAGGTTCAAGCCTCCTCTCAACTTGATTGGATCGCTACTGACAAACCTCCCCGCCGCCGGGTCGTAATACCGATACCGGTTGTAATGCAGCCCCGTCTCGTCGTCAAAGTACTGCCCCTGGAACCGGATCGGATTCCTGAACCCCGCCTTCCTTCCCGCCTCGCTGATCGCCTGCTTGGCTTCACCCCAGGCCTTGTAGCTGGCTGACCAAGCGATGCGGCCTTCATGGTCGGTCAGCTCCTGCGGCGTGCCCAGGTGGTCGCATTGGTAGAACGCGATCTCTTCCTTTGCGAAGGCGGTTGGCGTCTTGAGCTGCTCCCCATTCCATAGCGGATCCTGCTCGATGTCGTAGCGCCCGCCGTTGGCCGCGATCAGCGCCGTCACGTCTGTGGTCTGGCTCAGCGCAACGGCCTGCGCCTGCCTGATCTGCACCAGCGGCACGAAGGAGCCGGGCTCGTGGATGCCGGCTGCGCCTGCTGCATTGCCCGCACTCGCAGCAACGGAAGAACTACTCGCGCACGTCAACGCCGTGCGGGCCTGCGTTCTTGACCAACTCCACATCCGCGCCGAAGTCTCTGTGCGGCGGCTCGTGGCCAGACAGTTTTTTGTACAGGGCGCACAAGTAGGCAGGCTTGTCCTCAACTTCATCGAGGTCCACTGCTTGCGGCACTACCCAACCCCAGAGCTTCTCGAGCTCACCAGACGACCAGATGTACTCCAAGGCTTCCAGAACTCTTTGCTTGCTCACTGGGCCGAAGCTATCGAAGTCCACCTTCATCGCATCGAACAGCTTGGCGCGACAAGGCTCTTCGTTGATGTGGAACTCATCGAGTTCGTCATCGCTCATGGCAAGCAGGTAGTAGTACATCTTTTGGATGTAGCGAGGAAATATTTGTGTCGTCATGGATCGAGATCCGGATAAGCAGTGATGATCCCTTTGGGACCTCTGACCACAGTTGCATGAGTAGTGGTTTCCGGACAACCTCCGCCGCCCTTCTTGTAACCCTCACCAATGACGCGTCCCATATTGATCGTCGCTTCGTTGGTTCCCGTGCGATCCATAGCCGCCTTCCCGCGTTGAATCGCATCGAGTTGATCAATGTTGCTCAGGAAACGCGTTGAATTGGGGCCGCTTGACTTGGGCTTTTTGCAGGGTTGATCCGGTGGCACCCCCGTCTGGGCACGATGCTGCTGCTGTGGCAGCGTAGTATGTGCCCCATGCCGCGAATACGCATGGCCGCCTGAAGCAGCGTCTTGCTGCTGAAGAATTTGACCGGCCCTGCGGTTGGCCCGATTGCCTGCCAATCCCAGCGGGTCAGTCCAGTCGAGTGGATTCGGCGCGTACTGGTGCAGATTGTTGCCCCCAGCCAGCTTGATTGGGTCACTGGATATAAACCTCCCCGCCACCGGGTCGTAGTACCGATACCGGTTGTAGTGCAGCCCCGTCTCATCGTCAAAGTACTGCCCCTGAAACCGGATCGGATTCCTGAAC
>NZ_JBFTPJ010000953.1:0-2233 GCF_056398445.1 Variovorax sp. 01T439_2 | reverse complement strand
GGCCGCTGGTGTGCGGCTGACCTGAAATCACGTGTCATCCATCGACTCGAAAGCGGTCGTTGATGTAGGTGGCGGGCGGCTTTCCAAAAGCCTTCTTGAACATCGTGTTGAAGGCAGAGGGCGATTCATAGCCCAGGTCGTAGGCGACTTGCTGGACGGTCGCGCCACCGGACAGCTCGCGAAGTGCCACGATCATCTGCAGCTGGCGCCGCCAGCGGCCAAAGCTCAGGCCCGTCAGCGAGGTGCACAGTCGATTCAACGTTCGATCGCTCATGCCCAGTTCGCTTGCCCAGTTCGTCTGGGTCCTGCGATCGGAGGGATCGCGCATCATCGCCGTCGAGATCTTTCTGAGCCTTGCGTCCTCGGGCATCGGCAGGAACATTTCCTCCCTGGGCATCGTGCACAGCTGGTCGAGCAGCACCTGCGCCAGTCGATCGGTCGGCCCATTTGCTTCATAGACGGGCGGCAATTCTGAGAGGTACTGAATCATCTCGCTGAGCATCGGGCTGATGCGCAAGGTGCAGCAACGATCCGGCAAGGGGGCAGCGCCWGGTTCCACGAAGAGGTAGAAGATCTGCGCGTTCGCCGTTCCTCGGTTGCTGTGCGGCGTACCGCCGGGGATCCACACGCCCGCCTGGGGTGGGACCATCCACAGCGCGCCGGGCACCTCGCAGGAGACCGCACCGCGCAGTGCGATCACGAGCTGGCCGGACCGGTGCTCGTGCACAGGAATCTCTCGCTCACGCGCCGCCACATCGACGCGCAGTGCCATCACGGGTACTGACGGTTCGTAGTCCAGACCTGGCTCACCGAATTCTGCGCTTCGCATGTTGAGAAAGTGGGTGTTGCTCCCGCCACCGGGCTTGTTCGTGCATTGGAATGGGTGCTCTGTTCGAAGCAGTTTCGATCGGCCAAGGCACGCAGAGGGACCGCTCTTCCTGCTGCTGCACCGAAGGCATCGCCGCCGCGCTGCAGCGCCTGTCGCTCGGACGTGCTGGCGGGCAAGGCCCACTTCAGGCCTCACACCGAGTCGCGACATCCGCGCTGACGCAGGCTCCGCATCGTTGCCGGGGCACGCCTTCTGCGCGATGACCGAAAAGAGAAGTCATTCGTCCAACTTTGCAATTCTCGGCGCATGTGCTGATCACTAGCATCGTCGCATGAAAATGATTCGCAATAAGAACGAGATGGTTTCGGCGCAGGAAGTGGCGCAGTTGGCCGGCTCCGCTCACCCATGGTTTCGCGATCTAGCCAGCATCACGGTCGGCGGTTTGCGCTCTCGCTTTCGCCCGCACTGCCGTTTCGCGTGCAAGCGTGTGCGTGCGCCTTCTCGGGGCGCAGCATGATCGCGCTGCCGCGTTTCTCTCGGCAGGAGTTGCTCTTTTCTCTCAAGAGCTTCGTCGCCGCCATGCTTGCGCTTTACCTGTCGAGCCGCTTCGGGCTACCCCGGCCCTTCTGGGCCATGATGACCGCCTACATCGTGGCCCACCCTCTGGCCAGCCATGTGCGCTCCAAGGCGCTCTACCGATTCCTGGGCACCTTGCTGGGGTGCGCTGCGACCGTGGTGCTCGTCCCCTCGCTGTCCGGGTCCCCGGAACTCCTGTCGCTGGCCTTGGCGCTGTGGGTGGGACTGTGCCTTTATGTTTCGCTGCTGGACCGAAGCGCGCGTTCCTACGTCTTCATGCTGGCTGGCTACTCAGCCCCTTTGATCGGCTTCCCTCTGGTAGAAGCTCCCGCGGCGATGTTCGACACGGCCGTCGCACGGGTCACTGAAATCGGGCTGGGCATCCTGTGCGCCAGCGTGGTCCACAGCATCGCGCTTCCTGCCGGCCTGGCCCCGTCCCTGCTTGGCGTGATGGATCGCGCACTTGGCGATGCGCGGCAATGGCTCGCCGATCTGCTGCGCGAGCCGCCGAGCGACGCAAATCACGCTCGAATGTCGGCGGACCGCCAGCGGTTGGCCCTGGACATCACACAACTGCGACTGCTGTCCACGCATGTGCCCTTTGACACCCATCTGCGCTGGAGCGGGGGCGCCATCGACGCACTGCAGGACCGTCTGGCCGCCCTCACCCCGGTGCTGTCGGCGGTGGAAGATCGCCTGCAAGCGCTGTGCAACGCCACGGGCGGTGTGCCGGATGACATCGGCTCGACCTTCGCGCAGCATTCAGGCTGGCTGGCCGCGAGCGCGACGAACGCGGGCGTGGATAAAGCGCGCGTCGCCTTTCGCGCC
>NZ_JBFTPJ010000952.1:0-2237 GCF_056398445.1 Variovorax sp. 01T439_2 | reverse complement strand
GGCGTGCCCAGCGCCGAGGCCGCTTCGCAGAGTTCGTCCAGAAAAAGGCGCCCCGCGATGGTGAGATCGCGCCGCGAGGGATAGAGCGCAAAAAGCGAGATCGGCGGCGGCGTCCAGCCGGGTGCGACCAGGCCGAGGCGCCCGGCCTTGAAGTCCGCGGTGCACATCGACGCGGGCAGCTGTGCCACACCGAGCCCTGCGAGCGCAGCTTCGCGGATCTGCAGCAGGCTGTCGCTCGTGAACTGCACGCGCACATCGATCTCTGCGTCGCCCTCGTGCGCATGGCTCAGCAACCAGCGTGCAGGATGCGGCATGAAGGTCCAGCCGATCGCCGGGCAGCCCTGCAACTGCGCGGGAAGCATGGCACCCGGCAGCGCATCGCGGACCTTGGGCGATGCGACGAGTACGTAGGGAATGTCGGCCAGCTTGCGCATCACCAGGCTCGAGTCGCGAAGCGGCTTGACCGAAGGGCGTATCAACAGGTCGACGGGATCGCTGAATGCCGAGGGCCGGCCGTCGGTTGCGTCGAGCGTGATCGCCACGCGCGGGTGCCTCAGGCTGAAGTCGATGGCCAGCGGGCCCACGAGCATGGCACTCAAGGCGATGGGACACGAGATGCGAAGCGTCCCCGATGCCTCGCCCAGGCTGTCGCGTGCGGCGGACAGCGCGCGCTGCGCTTCGGCCCGGATATTCGCGCCGTGCGCATACATCCGCTGTCCGATGTCGGTCACCTTGAACCTGCGCGAGTTGCGCACGATCAGGCTGACGTTCAGGCGTTTCTCGAGCCCCGAGATGCGGCGGCTGAGCCGCGACACGGGAATGCCGAAGCGCTGGCTCGCGGCGCTGAACCCGCCTGCCTCGACCACGGCGACCAGGGCCATCAGGTCATCCGCGACATCTCCGGTTTCGTCCATCTTCGGCTCCCAAGGCAAAAGACGGCATTGTGGGTTGGCCGGGCGCCTGGCGGCGGCCGACGATGCGGCTCAACCTGCCGTGATCAAAACGCCCGATCGCAGCAGGGTCTTGCGCAAAGCCGCGACCTCCAGGTGCTGTAGCGTGGCGTCGGCAGCCCGGCCACCCGTGGCATCGTCCCAACCCAATCAAGCCCCCGAATGCAGCAACAAGCCATCTCCGCTCACGACATCTTCCCGCACATCCGCATCGTCATGGGCATGGTGATCGGCCTTGGCGTGACGCGGCTGTTGTCGGGCGTGGCGCGCATCGTGCAGCACCCGGCGCAGTACCGGCTCTATGCGGTGCACCTTGCGTGGGTGGCTTCGGTGCTGCTGGCGCTGGTGCATTTCTGGTGGTGGGAGTTCGGCCTCTATCAGATCGAGAGCTGGACCTTCGGCACCTATGCCTTCATCGTGAGCTACGCGATCGTGCTGTTCCTGCTGTGCGCGCTGCTCTTTCCTGACAGCATGCGCGACTACGCGAGCTATGAAGACTATTTCTATGCCCGGCGCGCCTGGTTCTTCGGCCTGCTGGGTGCGACCTACCTGCTCGACGTGGTCGACACGCTGATCAAGGGCGAGGCGCACTTCGCGCGCTTTGCGCTGGAGTACCTGATCCGCACGCCCGTTCTCGTGGCGCTGTGCATCGTGGCGGCCAGAACGGCGAGCCCGCACTTTCATACCGTCTTCGTGGCCGGCACGCTGGTCTACCAGCTGTCGTGGATCTTCAGGCTCTTCGACACCTTGAACTGAGGGCACGCCGTGCGCTTCCGGCTGACGCGCGCATCGGCGGCAGCCTACGTTGAAAACCAAGGTCCTCACATTCAAATGGCGCCGACGTCGAACGGGGACCGAGGCGTGCCGTGCGTCTTGCCGTCGGCGGATCAGGAGACTGCCATGCGCATCCACGACGAGAAGAAGAACAACGGCGAGGCAAGCCATGCCGTTCAAGATGCAGACACCGACCCCCCGCAAGCCCTGAGCGGCACCACCCGGCGCTCGCTGCTGCGCAGCGCCGTGCTGTTCGCGATGTTCTCGGGCAGCGGCATCGGCCTGACCGCCTGCGGCGGGGGCGGCGGCGGCGGCGGAGGAGGAGGGGGCATCGGCATCGGCGGCGGAGTGGGGGGAGGGCGTCCGCCCGACGACTCCAACTCGGTGTTCAAGCACGGGATCGCGAGCGGCGATCCCTTGTCCGACCGCGTGATCCTCTGGACCCGCGTGACGGCCGCCGCGCCGGGCACCCTCAACGTCGAGTGGGAAGTGGCCAGCGACGAGCGCTTCGGC
>NZ_JBFTPJ010000951.1:0-2238 GCF_056398445.1 Variovorax sp. 01T439_2 | reverse complement strand
GCGCCGCGCACCGTGGCGCCCAGCTGCGCGAAGTCGGCCGCCTTGATGCGCTGCGTCGGCCCCACCAGCGAGATCGCGCCGAAGGGCTGGCCGTGCTCGTCGCGGATGGCGGCGGCAATGCAGCGCAGGCCCACGGCGTTCTGCTCGTCGTCCACCGCATAGCCCGCGCGGCGCACCTCGCCCAGCGTTTCGTGCAGCCGCGATGCGCGTGCGATGGTGTTGGGCGTGAGCTTGGGCAGGCCGTAGGTGCGCAGGTACTGCAGCACGTCGTCCTCGGCCATGGCGGCCAGGATCGCCTGCCCCATGGCGGTGCCGTGCAGCGGTGCGCGGAAACCCGGCTTGCCGATGGCGCGCATCAGCTCGCGGCTTTCCACCTGTGTGACGAACACGATGTCGCCCAGGTCGGCAATGCCCAGGTTGATGCTTTCGCCCGAGCTGTCGCGCAGCCGCCGCATCACCGGCAGCGCCAGGTGCGCAATGCGGCGCCGGCGCCCGAAGGCCGCGCCCACCGAGAAGCAGCGCACGCCCACATACCAGAGGCTGGTTTCGCGGTCGAACTGGACGAACTGGCGCTGCTCCAGCGTGGTGAGCAGGCGGTGCGCGGTGGACGATGAGAGGCCGCTGCGCGCCGCGATGTCGACCAGGCGGTAGCCCTCGTCGTCGTCGGCCAGCAGTTCGAGCAGCTGCATGGCGCGCGTGAGCGATTGCACGGTGCCGTCGCCGTCGCGGTCGATGCGCATGACCTTGCCGGCGGCCTTGGAAGAGGAGGAGGAGCGGGGGGAGCTGCTGTCCGTCATGTCCAGATCCTTGCAAGTTGCACGCCACCCCCGCCGCCGGCACGGCCTCAGCCGCTCAGCGCCGGTGCGTCCGGCTATTTTTGTCGACAAAAGTATTGAATATTGTCGACATCATCCTCGCCAATCGAGTGCCCCGGGGGCAGTGATTACGCGGATGCCGGCCATCGGCGGCATCCCGCCGCGGCTACAGCCACTTGCCGCTGCCCGTCGGCATCTGGATGGTGGTGGCGGGGTCGCCGCTGCTCACCAGCGAATCGATCGCAATGCTCAGCAGCGAGATGAAGATGCTCGCGAAGAACGCGGTCCAGAAGCCCGAGAGCTTGAACCCGCGCACCAGCGCGGCCACCAGCATGATCATCAGCGCGTTGATCACCAGCAGGAACAGGCCGAGCGTCAACAGCGTCAGCGGCAGCGTGAGCACGATCAGGAGCGGCTTGACGACGGCATTGGCCAGGCCCAGCAGCAGGGCCGAGATCACGAGCGCGGAAGTGCTCTCGAACTTGATGCCGCGAAAGATCAGGCTGGCCACCCACAGCGACAGCGCGGTGATGGCCCAGTGCACGAGAAAGGGAGCGAGGTTGTTCAGCATGGTGTGAGGGGCGCAAGGCGGTGCGCGCGATGGTGCGGACCATCATATCGGCACTGTCTTAGTTAGACGGCGCTGCGCTGCGCCTCGGCCAGCAGCCAGTCGCTGAAGAACTTCAGCAGCGGCCGCTGGTCGGCGCGCTCGGGCGTCACGAGGTAGTAGTTGCGCTCGCCCGACAGCGGCCGCGCGCAGGCCACCACGAGTTCGCCGCGCGCGAGTTCGTCGGCCACCAGCATGGTGGGCATCAGCGCCACGCCCAGGCCGTGCGAGGCGGCCGCGGCCAAGATGGAAAAGAGCTCGTAGCGCGGCCCGCCGCGTGCATTGGGTGCATCGACCTGCTGCGCGTCGAACCACTGGCGCCAGCCGTCGGGCCGCGTGCTCTGCTGCAGGAGCGGCATCTGCGCGATGGCCGCGGGCGCGACCGCCTTGCCGCGCAGCAACAGCGAGGGGCTGCACACCGGCACCACGTCCTCGTGCATCAGCATGAGCGCGCGCGTGCCGGCCCAGTTCTCGACCTGCGCGGGCGTGCCGGCATACAGCGCGGCGTCGAACTCCGCGTCGGCAAACAGGAAAGGCCGGGTGCGCGTCTCGATGTGCACCACCACGTCGGGCTGCAGCGCCGCGAAGCCCTTGAGCCGCGGCATCAGCCAGCGCGTGGCAAAGGTGGGCACCGCCGCCAATGAGAGCGAGCCGCCTTCGCCCTGGTGCGCCATGGCGTCGAGCGTGTCGCGCTCCATCGCCTCGAGCCGCTTGGTGATCTGGCGCGCATAGGCCGCGCCGCTCGCGGTGAGCGCCACGCCGTGGCGGGTGCGGCGGAACAGCGCCACGCCCAGGAAGGCTTCGAGCGTGCCGATC
>NZ_JBFTPJ010000950.1:0-2245 GCF_056398445.1 Variovorax sp. 01T439_2 | reverse complement strand
GCGCAACTGCAACTCCGAGGGCGAGACCGTGGTGCTCGTGGGCCCGGGCGGCACGGTGCCGGAGTCGCTCGCCGCCCACCGCGTGGTGCGCTGCCCGACCGATCTGGTCTGGCTCATCGGCCGCATCCTGGTGGGCGACGAAAGCGACTGGCCGGCCGCGCGCGCGCTGCAGTCGGAGATCCAACTGAAACCCGCGCCCGGCACCGTGCTGCAGGGCCGCCCAGCCGCCGTCGAGCAATGGGCCGGTCCGTACGAGGACGCCATGGCCGCCGCCTTCGAGCATGGCGAGCCGGCCGCAGAAGTGGCGCCGCACTTCTTCACCAACGTGTGCCACGCACTGGCCGAGGCGCCGGGCCGCGTGGAAGACCGCGGCCTCGTGGCGTGGTTCGGCCAGGGCGGTCTGCTGGCGAATGCCGCGTTCTCGTGGGACGCGCTCGAAGCGCCACTGCGCGAAGGCCTCATCGAAGGCTTCGCCGAGGGCGTGCAGCTGGTCGGCGCGGTGGGTCGCAACCGCCGGCCCAAGCCCTGGTCGATGACGCCGGCCACTGGCCGCTACGGCAACGAGTTCCTCGGCCGCGCGCGCACCGCCTACCTGGGCCTGGGCGCGCTCGCCACCAGCGAGGCGGTGTACGCCGCCGCGCACCACGACGCCAACCAGGAGCCGCTGGACGGCCAACGCCGCTACGCGATGCGCTTCGAGGCCGGCGACCTGCCGCCCGCGGACGCCTTCTGGTCGGTCACCCTGTACGGCACCGACCGCTTTCTCTACGCCAACGAGATCCGCCGCCACGCGATCGGCGACCGCACGCCCGGCCTGAAGCGCGCCGCCGACGGCAGCCTCGAGCTGGTGGTGAGCCACGCGCGCCCCGCCGACGCCGCCAACTGGCTGCCGGCACCGGCCGGACGCTTCTACCTGATCCTGCGCATGTACTACCCGCGCGAGGGCGTGCAGAGCTGGCGCATTCCGGCCTTGCAGGCGCAGCAGGACTGAGCACGATGCAGCCGCACACCGACACCCTTCAAGCCCTGGCCGAAGAGGCCGTGGTCTACGCCTACCCGCTCTACGAGATGTGCCGCATGCGCGCGGCCACCTCGCCGCAGCGCACCAATGCCGCCGGCGAGGCGCCGCGCCCGCAGCGCTGGTGCAACGTGTTCACGCACGCGCGCCAGCTGCTGCGCGCAGGCAAGAGCCGCGTCGTCACGCCGAACAACGACACGCTCTACACCAACGCCTGGCTCGACCTGGGCGACGGCCCGCTCGTGATCGACGTGCCCGACACCGCCGGCCGCTACTACGTGCTGGGCCTGCTCGACTTCTTCACCAACCCCTTCGCCCACCTCGGGCAGCGCCTCACGGGCACGGCGGCGCGGTCCTTCGTGGTCACGCCGCCGGGATGGCGCAGCCCGCTGCCCGCGGCTTTCGACGCACCGGGCGCGCGCATCGAGGCGCCCACGCGCTGGCTGTGGATCATCGGGCGCCTGCTGGTCGACGGCCCGCAGGACGTGCCGGCCGTCAACGCGCTGCAAGACGGCTTTCTCGTGCGCACGCTGGCCGACTGGCAGGCCGGCCGCGCCTCGGCGCCGCGCGCCTTCGATCCGGCCTGCGACCCGAAGGCGCCGCTCACGGCCGATCACTTCGCCGCGCAGGTGAACGCGGCGCTGCGCGACAACGTGCCGCCGGTCGGTGATGCGGCGCGGCTCGCACGCTATGCCGCGCTCGGGATCGGGCCCGGCGCCGGCGCGCTCGACGACGGCCAGCGCGCCGCGCTGCAGGCCGCGCTCGACACCGTGCTGCCGCGGCTGCGCGAGGCGCAATCGGGCCGCACCACGGCCTCGGGCTGGGTGCAGATGCCGCTGGTGGAAGGCTCCTTTGGCGAGGACCACCTGGCGCGCGCGCTGGTCGCGCTCAAGTACATCGGCATGCTCGAAAGCCGCGAGGCCACCTACCCGATGGCCTGGCACGACGCCGCAGGCGAAGCCCTCACCGGGCAGCGCCGCTATACGCTGCGCTTTGCGCCCGGCGCGCTGCCACCGGTCGAGGCCTTCTGGTCGCTCACGATGTACGACACGCGCGACTACATGCTGGTCGACAACCCGATCGACCGCTACGCCATCGGCGACCGTACGCCGGGCCTGCGTCGCGATGCGGACGGCGGGCTCACGCTGCACATCCAGCACGCCCGGCCGGAGGGCGAGGCTGCGCAGGCCAACTGCGGCCGGAGGGCGAGGCTGCGCAGGCCAACTG
>NZ_JBFTPJ010000949.1:0-2245 GCF_056398445.1 Variovorax sp. 01T439_2 | reverse complement strand
GCCATTCGCTGGTGCCCATGTCGGCGCGCGCATCGGGCATTGCCTACGAAGACCTGTGCCTGCGCGTGCTGGCCTCGGCTTCGCTGGATGCCGCGGGGGGAGCGCAATAGCCATGGCCGACAGCATTCCCGTGCCCTTCGACGTCAAGCTCATGAACATCGTCTCGAACCTGGCGTTCGTGGTGGTGGCGCTCATGCTGCTGGCGGCAGGCGCATGGTGGGTGCTGCGCCAGCCGTTCTTTCCCATCGGCGGCATCAAGGTCGACGGCGACGTGACGCACAACAACGCCGTGACGCTGCGCGCCAACGTCGCGCCGCAGCTCGCGGGCAACTTCTTCACGGTCGACCTGGCGCGTGCGCGGACGGCCTTCGAGTCGGTGCCGTGGGTGCGCAAGGCGGTGGTGCGGCGCGAGTTCCCGAACAAGCTGCGCGTGACGCTGACCGAGCAGGTGCCGGTGGCCAACTGGGGCGACGAGGCCGGCTCGAAGCTGATCAACGGCTTCGGCGAGGTGTTCGAAGCCAACGTGGCCGAGGTCGACGACCGGCTGCCGCGGCTCGACGGTCCGATCGAGCAGGCCGGGCAGGTGCTTGGCATGTACCGCGTGATTGCGCCGCTGTTCCCGCCCTACGACTTCAGCGTGGAAGAACTCACGCTGTCGAGCCGGGGCAGCTGGAAGGCGGTGCTGGACACCGGCGCCGAGATCGAGCTGGGCCGCGGCCAGGCCGAGGAAGTGACGGCCCGCACCCAGCGTTTCCTGAAGACCGTGACCCAGGTCGCGGGCCAATACCGTCGCACCGCGGCGGACGTCGAGGGGGCCGACCTGCGGCACAACGACGCCTATGCGCTGCGTCTTCGCGGCGTCACCACGGTCGTTGCCGACCCCAAGACCAAGAAGAAATAGATAGCGAATACCGAGGACATTCAATGCCCAAAGAATACAAAGACCTGGTTGTCGGACTCGACATCGGAACCGCCAAGGTGATGGTGGTCGTCGCCGAGGTGCTGCCCGGCGGCGAACTCAAGCTCGCGGGGCTCGGCATCGCGCCGAGCAACGGCCTCAAGCGCGGCGTGGTGGTGAACATCGACGCCACGGTGCAGAGCATCCAGCAGGCCTTGAAGGAGGCCGAGCTGATGGCCGACTGCAAGATCAGCCGCGTCTACACCGGCATCACCGGCAGCCACATCCGCGGCATCAATTCGAGCGGCATGGTGGCGGTGAAGGACAAGGAAGTCACGCCCGCCGACGTGGCCCGCGTGGTGGAGACCGCGCGCGCCATCAACATCTCGAGCGACCAGCGCCTGTTGCTGGTGGAGCCGCAGGAGTTCGTGATCGACGGCCAGGACGTGAAGGAGCCGATCGGCATGAGCGGCATGCGGCTGGAGGCCAAGGTGCACATCGTGACCGGCGCCCAGAGCGCGGCCGAGAACATCATCAAGTGCGTGCGCCGCTGCGGCCTCGAAGTTGACCAGCTGATGCTCAACCCGCTGGCCTCGAGCCAGGCGGTGCTGACCGAGGACGAGCGCGAGCTCGGCGTGGTGCTGGTGGACATCGGCGCGGGCACCACCGACGTGGCCATCTTCACCAACGGCGCGATCCGCCACACGGCGGTGATCCCGATCGCGGGCGACCTCATCACCAGCGACATCGCGATGGCGCTGCGCACGCCCACCAAGGACGCCGAAGACATCAAGGTCGAGAACGGCTACGCCAAGCAGCTCCTGGCCGATCCCGACACGCAGGTGGAAGTGCCCGGCCTGGGCGACCGCGGCCCGCGCATGCTGAGCAAGCAGGCGCTGGCCGGCGTGATCGAGCCGCGCATCGAGGAGATCTTCTCGCTGGTGCAGCAGGTGGTGCGCGAGTCGGGCTACGAAGAAGTGCTCTCTTCGGGCGTGGTGCTCACGGGCGGCAGCGCCGTGATGCCCGGCATGGTCGAGCTCGGCGAGGACATCTTCCTGAAGCCGGTGCGCCGCGGCATTCCGAAGTATTCGAGCGCGCTCTCCGACATGGTGGCGCAGCCGCGCGCGGCCACCGTGATGGGCCTGCTCGAGGAAGCGCGCTTCGCACGCATGCGCGGCTTCAAGGTGGCGCAGAAGAACGGGTCCGTAAAGACTGCGTTCGGACGTTTCAAGGACTTCATCGTGGGGAACTTCTGACCATGAACCACTCCCCACTCTGGCTCGCACGCGGCGGTCCGCCCTTGCATTTCAACGAGCGATGGCGGCGCACGGGTCCACCGCCGCGACG
>NZ_JBFTPJ010000948.1:0-2245 GCF_056398445.1 Variovorax sp. 01T439_2 | reverse complement strand
GTGCTGGGCGGCGATGCGGCCGTGGTGGCCGGCGAATGCGCGCCCGCAGCCTCGATGGGCTTGGCTTCCGCCGGCGGCGTGAAAACGAAGGGGCCGGGGTCGGCGCAGGGCGGCGTGGCAGGCGCCGGCGGCACCGGCTTGCCGGCCGCGGTGRCGCTCGCGCGGTACTTGGCCGCGACGCGGTCCTGCGCCTGGCAGAGCTTGTAGGCATCGACCTTGCCGCTCCAGGCGGTCTTGGCGGCGGCTTCGGCGGCCTTGGCCTTGGCTTCGGGGGTGGCGGGAGGCGGCGCCAGCTTGGCCCAGGCCGCGGGCGCGGCCAGCGCAAGCACCAGCAGCGATGCGCAAGAAAGATTCAACGGCAGCTTCATGAGGGTGTTCCTTCGGCGGGTCTCACGGGCCGCGCGGCCGGTGCAGCGGCCGAGCCAGCCGGCGCCGTGCGCTGCGCAGGGATCTTGCCCGCGGCGATGTCGTCGTACCAGAGTTCGTGATGCTCCCGGGCCCAGGTCTCGTCGACGTAGCCGGTGCGCATGGCCTTGTAGGCGCCCGTCATGCCGAGCGTGCCGATGTAGATGTGGCCCATGATCATCGCCATCATCAGCAAGGTGGCGACGCCGTGCACCATGTGCGCCACCTGCATCTCGCCGCGCGTGTAGACGAAGCCCGGCAGCAGCTTGTCCAGGAAGAGCCCCGAGCCGATGATGAAGAGGCCGAGGAACAGCACGCCGCCCCAGAAGACCAGCTTCTCGCCCGCATTGAAGCGGTGCGACGGCACTTCCTTGCCGCCGAACAGGCCGCCGAAGCGCGCGAGCCATTGGAGGTCGCTGGCGCGCGGCAGGTTGTCGCGGATGAAGGTGAAGACCATGAACACCGTCGTCACCACGAACAGCGGCCCGACGAAGTTATGGACGTTCTTGAGCGCGTAGGCAATCCAGCCGAAGAGCGCGCTGCCCATCCACGGCATCAGGAAGAACTTGCCGAAGGCCATCACGATGCCGGTGATGGCCAGCGTGACGAAGGCAATGGCGTTGGACCAGTGCGTGGCGCGTTCGAAGGGCGTGAAGCGCTCGATCTTGCGGCCGGTTTCCTGGCCGTGCAGGCGGATCGGGCCGCGCGTGAAATAGAAGATGGCCAGCGCCAGCAGCACGACGAACAGCAGCGCCGCGCCATAGGGAATGATCCAGTCGTTGCGCACCTGGCGCCAGGCTTCGCCGGCATTGGTGAAGCGCGAGCCGGGGTACTGCACGAAAGGCTGGATCAGGTTGCCGGCCTCGGGCGCCTGGCTTTTCGGCAGGCTGCTGTAGCCGGTCACGCCCTGCCCCACCTGGCGCCACATCGGCGCGTTGTTGCCGGGCTGCACCTTCATGCGCTCGCCATTGGTCTGGTTCGCGTAGTTGGGGTCGGCGCTGGCTTCGGGCTTGACCTCGAAGATGTTCTGGCCGCGGATGCCGCCCACGGCGGCCTCCGGCGCGGCGGTTGCGGCAGGTGCCGCGGGTGCGGACGCCGTTCCAGGGGCGGCCGGCGGCTGCGCCTGCGCGAAGGCCGTACCCAGCACGGCACAGCAAAGAGCGAGAGCGGTCAGCGCTTGCTTCATGGGCTCTCCGTTCAGTTCTCTTTGTTGTATTCGTTCTGCCCGTTCTGCGCGCGGGTCTTGAGCTGCTGCTCCCAGGCGGTCTTGTCGCCGACCTTCCAGCCGGGCGCGGTGAACACCGTGCCGGCGTTCTCCTGGGTGCCCGTGCCGCTCCAGGGCACGGCGTCGTGCTTGACGCCCTGCGCGTTGGTCTGCGGCTTCTCGCCGCAGGCCGCGAGGCAGGTTGCGGCCAGCGCAACGCCGGCGAAGACGAGGCCCGGCCGCTTCACTTGCGCACTCCACCGGCCGGCGGCGTGCCGGCCTGCTGCGAGCCGTAGGCGGTGCCCCAGCCCCAGACTTCGGCGCCCTTGCCGCGCTGGACCACGCGGGTGCGGAAGATGTCGGCCACCACGTCGCCGTCGCCGGCCAGAAGCGCCTTGGTCGAGCACATCTCGGCGCAGGCCGGAAGCTTGCCTTCGGCGAGCCGGTTGCGGCCGTATTTCTCGAACTCGGCTTCGGAGCCGTTGGCCTCGGGGCCGCCGGCGCAGAAGGTGCACTTGTCCATCTTGCCGCGCACGCCGAAGGTGCCTTGCGAGGGGAACTGCGGCGCGCCGAACGGGCAGGCGTACGAGCAGTAGCCGCAGCCGATGCACACGTCCTTGTCGTGCAGCACCACGC
>NZ_JBFTPJ010000947.1:0-2251 GCF_056398445.1 Variovorax sp. 01T439_2 | reverse complement strand
GGCCATGGTGGAGGCCGTGCCCATGGTGTTGCAGGTGCCGGCCGAACGCGACATGCCGCCTTCGGCCGAGAGGAACTGGTGCAGGTTGATCTCGCCGGCCTTGAGCGACTCGTGCAACTGCCACACGGCCGTGCCCGAGCCGATGTCCTTGCCGTCGAGCTTGCCGTTGAGCATCGGTCCGCCCGTGACCACGATGGCCGGGATGTCGCAGCTGGCCGCGCCCATCAGCAATGCGGGCGTGGTCTTGTCGCAGCCCGTGAGCAGCACCACCGCATCGACCGGGTTGCCGCGGATGGCCTCTTCGACGTCCATGCTCGCAAGGTTGCGCGTGAGCATGGCGGTGGGCCGCAGGTTCGATTCGCCATTGGAGAACACCGGAAACTCGACCGGAAAGCCGCCCGCCTCCGAGATGCCGCGCTTCACATGCTCGGCGATCTTGCGGAAGTGCGCATTGCAGGGCGTGAGCTCCGACCAGGTGTTGCAGATGCCGATGATCGGCCGGCCGTCGAACTCGTGGTCCGGTATGCCCTGGTTCTTCATCCAGCTGCGGTACATGAAGCCGTTCTTGTCGGCCGAGCCGAACCATTCGGTCGAGCGCAGCTTCTTCTTGGGGGTGTTGTCCGGCATGCGGAAGTTTCCTGAAAGCGAGAAAGAAAAAAAGCGTCAGCGCCGTGGCGCACGCGAAGTGAAGAAGCGCTGCAGCAGGCAGAACACGAAGAGCAGCGCACCCACCACGATGCGCGTCCACCACGAGCTCAGCGTGCCGTCGAAGGAGATCAGCGTCTGGATGATCCCGAGCATCAGCACGCCGAACAGCGTGCCCGCCACATAGCCGACGCCGCCCGTGAGCAGCGTGCCGCCGATCACCACCGMSGCAATCGCATCGAGCTCCAAGCCCAGCGCATGCAGGCCGTAGCCCGAGAGCATGTAGAAGGTGAAGATCACGCCCGCGAGCGCCGAGCAGAAGCCCGACAGCGTGTAGACGCCGATGATGGTGGAGCGCACCGGCAGGCCCATCAGCAGGGCCGACTGCTCGCTGCCGCCAATGGCATACACCGCGCGGCCGAAGGGCGTGCAGTGCGCAATGAACACCGCMGCCAGCAGCACGCCGATGGCGATCACCGCGCTGATCGACAGCGAAGCCTCGCCCCAGACCGGAATGCGGATCTGCGAGACCTCGGCATAGAAGGCGTTGGTGATGCTGATGGAGTCGATGCTGATCAGGTAGCAAAGCCCGCGCGCCAGGAACATGCCCGCGAGCGTGACGATGAAGGGCTGCAGCCTGAAGCGCTCGATGAGCAGTCCCATGAACGCGCCGAAGGCCGTGCCCATGGCCAGCACCAGCGGAATGACCACCGCCGGGCTCCAGCCGTGCTTCTCGACCAGCGAGGCCGACACCATCGTGGTGAGCGCGATCACCGAGCCCACCGACAGGTCGATGCCGCCCGAAAGAATCACGAAGGTCATGCCCACGGCCACGACGATCAGGAAGGCGTTGTCGATCAGCAGGTTGAGGAACACCTGCGCCGAGAAGAAGCCGTCGTAGAACACCGAGCCCAGCGTGGCCACCAGCACGAAGAGCGAGATGGTTGCGGCCAGCGGCAAATACTTGGGATTGAACCCTGCCCTGCCCCCTCTTCCGCTCGCGGGAGAGGGCTGGGGTGAGGGTGCCGCTTCGATCACCGCGCTCATGCCCGTTCCCCCTCATGCACCGGCCGCTGCACCAGCGTGCGCACTTGTGCCCGGAACTCCGGCGATTGCAGCAGCATCACCGCGAACACCACCACCGCCTTCACGACGAGGTTGATCTCCGGCGGCACGCCCAGCGAATAGATTGCATAGGTCAGCGTCTGGATGATGAGCGCGCCGATCACGCTGCCCATGAGGCTGAAGCGTCCGCCCGTGAGCGCGGTGCCGCCCAAGGTCACGGCCAGGATCGCGTCGAGCTCCAGCAGCTGGCCGGCGTTGTTGCCGTCCGCGCTCTTGACATTGGAGCTGATCAAAAGGCCCGCCACGCCCGCGCACAGCCCGCAGAACGCATAGGCGCCCACGACGAGCCTGCGCGCCTGCACGCCGGCCACGCGCGCGGCCGTCGGGTTGATGCCCACCGCCTGGATGAAGAGCCCGAGCGCCGTGCGCGTGATGGCCAGGTAGAGCAGCACGAACACCGCGGCCACGATGAACAGCGAGAACGGCAGGCCCAGCAGGTAGCCGCTGCCGAGGAAGAAGAAGGGCTTGTAGTAGATGGTGA
>NZ_JBFTPJ010000946.1:0-2252 GCF_056398445.1 Variovorax sp. 01T439_2 | reverse complement strand
AGGCAGCATCGACTCGGATCAAGGTGGGCATCGGCGGCTGGACCTACGAGCCCTGGCGCGACAACTTCTATCCCAAGGGGCTCGCGCAGGCGAAGGAGCTGCGCTATGCGAGCCGGCAGGTGAGCGCCATCGAGATCAACGGCACCTACTACAGCACCTTCAAGCCCGAGACCTTCCGCAAATGGCACGACGAGGTGCCGGAAGACTTCGTGTTCTCGATGAAGGCCTCGCGCTTTGCCACCAACCGCAAGGTGCTGGCCACGGCGGGCGATTCGATCAAGCGCTTCATCGACAGCGGCGTGAGCGAGCTCGGCGACAAGCTTGGCCCGATCGTGTGGCAGTTCATGCCCACGAAGCCCTTCGATGCGGAAGACTTCGAGGCCTTTCTCGAGCTGCTGCCCAGGAAGGAAGGCAGCCGCGCGCTGCGCCACGTGATGGACGTGCGGCACCCGAGCTTCATCACGCCCGGCTACCAGGCGCTCGCGAAGAAGTACAAGGTCTCGACCGTGTTCACCGACGCCGACAAGTTTCCTTCGTTCGAGGAGCCCGAGGGCGACTTCGCCTATGCGCGGCTCATGATGGCCGACGCCAAGCTCAAGACCGGCTATGCGCCGAAGGCGCTCGACGCCTGGGCCGAGCGCGCACAGCGTTGGGCCGAAGCACCCAGGAAGCGCGACGTGTTCGTCTACTTCATCAACGGCGCCAAAGAGAAAGCACCGGCCGCGGCCGGTGCCTTGCTGGAGCGCCTGGGTTGGAAGCCGCCCGAAGAGGCGGCCTGAGCCGAAAGCCTGATCAGGCTGCGGCTTGCAGCGACGGCTTGGCGCCGAAGCTGATTTCGCCCGACAGCTGGCCGCCTTCCTCGATCACGATCTTGCCGTAGCGGATCTTGCCGGTGACCTTGCCGGTCGAGTGGATCACGAGCTTTTCGCGCACCGTGAGGTTGCCGTCGAACACGCCGCGGATCTCGGCGATGTCGATCTCGGCCGAGCCCTTGAACTCGCCCTGTTCGGCGATCTGCATCAGGCGCGAGTCCATGGTCGCCTCGACCAGGCCTTCGACCACGAGCGTGTCGCAATCGGTGATCTCGACGCCCTTGAGCTTGATGTTGGGGCCGACGGTGAGCTTGCTGCCGCCTTCCTTGGCCGGTGCGGCCGCTGCGGAGAGGCCCCCTTGCTGCGCGGTCAGCGACGAAGGATTGACGGGCGAGCCCGAGAGATTGGTGCCCGAGCCCACCAACGGCGCGGGGCGAGAGGTCAACGAGTCGGTATCACGATCACGCTTGCCGAAAAAGGGGGACTGTGTGGCCAATGGGGAGCTCCTCAACAAAACGACTATCGTAAGAACCCGCTCGCGGCCTGCGGCACTTCATTGCGCAATAAACGTAACCGAATAAATCCCGCGGCGCCCGACAATGACACTCTCCAGTGACCCCGGCCCCGCAAGATGACCCGATCGAACACCGCGCCCGCCGCCCGGAGCCTCGCGATCTCCTCGACCATCGATTCGCGCTTCGACAAGCCTGCCAGCGGCTGGCGGCGCGGGCTGTTCACGGTGATCTTCGAGGCCGACACGCGCGCGGGCCTGCTGTTCGACCTGGCCTTGATCGCGGTGATCGTGGCCAGCGTGCTGGTGGTGATCCTCGACAGCGTGCAGTCGATCCGCGAGCAGTGGCGGCCCGTGTTCAACGTGCTCGAATGGGTGTTCACCATTTTGTTCACGCTCGAGTACATCGCGCGGCTCGCCTGCGTGAACAAGCCGCTGCGCTATGCGCTGAGCTTCTACGGCGTGATCGACCTGCTCGCGCTGCTGCCGACCTTCCTGGTGGCGCTCGCGCCCGAGCTCGCCTACCTGATCGACGTGCGCATTCTTCGGCTTTTGCGCGTGTTCCGCATCTTCAAGCTCTCGCGCTATTCGGTGGAATACCGCGCGCTGGTCTCGGCCGTGGCCGCGAGCCGCCGCAAGATCACGGTGTTCGTGGGCTTCGTGATGCTGGTGGTGCTGGTGATGGGCACGCTGATGTATGTGGTGGAAGGCCCGCAGCACGGCTTCACCAGCATTCCGGTGGCGATCTACTGGGCCATCTCGACCATGGCCACCGTGGGCTTCGGCGATCTCGTGCCCAAGACGGACCTCGGCCGCGCGATTGCCTCGGTGATGATGCTGCTGGGCTGGGGCGTGCTGGCCGTGCCGACCGGCATCGTGACGGCCGAGATGGCGCGGCGCGGTCCCGACGACGATACGCCAGTGCCCGT
>NZ_JBFTPJ010000945.1:0-2255 GCF_056398445.1 Variovorax sp. 01T439_2 | reverse complement strand
CTTCCGTCTCCAACCCACCTGGAGATCCCGCGATGCCGGACGACATGGAGATCCGCGTCCCACAGGACGACGAGCGAATCGACATCACCGACCTGAAAGAGGTCGACTACTGGACGAAGTGCTTTGGCGTCAGCGAGGCCCGCCTGCGCATGGCGGTCGCCTCGGCGGGGACCATGAAGGACGATCTGCGGATCTACCTCGGCCTTCCCTGAAGGCCGGGGCTGAACGCAAGGGCCGAGCGGCGCCCCTTCGTCCGAAACCCTGATGGCTGCCGAATCGAAGCTTGCGATCTACGGCGCCATCGCGGCCAATGTGGCCATTGCCGCCACCAAGTTCACCGTGGCCGGCATCACCGGCAGTTCGGCCATGCTGTCCGAAGGCATCCATTCGGCGGTCGACACCTTCAACGGCGTCCTGCTGCTGGTGGGCATCCGGCTGAGCCAGCGGCCCGCGACCGCCGAGCATCCCTTCGGCCACGGCAAGGAGCTGTACTTCTGGAGCCTGATCGTCGCCGTGCTGATCTTCGGGCTGGGCGGCGGCGTGTCGTTCTACGAGGGCATCCAGCACATCCGCAAACCGGAGCCGATGCGCGATCCGGGCTGGAACTACGTGGTGCTGGGCCTGGCCGCATTGTTCGAAGGCGCGAGCTTCCTGGTTGCGCTGCGGCAGTTCCGCGTGCAGTCGCGCGGTGCGCCGTTCTGGCGCGCGCTCGGGCAGAGCAAGGACCCGACCACCTACACCGTGCTGGCCGAAGATTCGGCGGCGCTGGCCGGGCTGGCGGTGGCGGCCTTGGGCATCTACTTCAGCCACCGGCTCGGCATGCCGGCGCTGGACGGCGCGGCCTCGGTGGTGATCGGGCTGCTGCTGGCCGGCGTGGCGGTGCTGCTGATCAGCCAGGCCCGCGGGCTGCTGATCGGCGAGGGCATCCGCCCCGAGACCGCGCGCGCCATCCGCGCCCTGGCCATGGAGCAGCCGAGCGTGCAGGACGTGGGCCACGTGCTGTCGATGTACATCGGCCCCGACGAGGTGCTGGCCGTGGTCGACCTCAATTTCAGGGAGGGCACGGCGACCGGAGAGGCCGCCGATGCCATCGCCGCGATCGAGCAGCAGGTGCGCGGGCGCTTCCCGATGATCCGGCGGCTCTTCATCGAGGCGAGCGAGGCGCCCGTGGATGAAGACGCGGCTTCCGCGCGGACCGGCGGGATCGTCGGCGTTGGCTGACGACCGCTGCCGCCATTGCCTGAGCGCTCCCGCGCCGCTGGCACTCCACTGTCGGGGCTCATTCAGGAGGTTGCCAGCCATGAACAAGCCATCGCCCAAGCGCCGCGAGCGCTCCCCCGACGAACCGGAGATCACCCAGGAAGAATCCGTGCCCACCGACGGCAGCGACACCGAGGGCGAGGAGCAGATGAAGAAGGTCGGCAACAAGAAGCTCCAGGATCCGGGCGATGCCGAGCGCAAGACGCCCGACAAGTCCTGAGGCCGTGCGCGGGCCGCGCGCAGCGGCCGCGGCGCAGTGGCGTTGTCTTGTCTCGAAGAAGGGCGATGCCCTACAACCCGGGGGCCGCGCCTCTTGATAAAAATCCTTGCGCCAGCAGATCGCAAGCAGAACAGGGCAGAAAGGACTGTCTGCCCAACGATGGAGGAAGAAGAAATGAAGCTCGACGGTACGGCCGTGCCGTCCGCCCAGGACGGCCTGATCAAAGTCGGTGTTCCCGGCCTCGACGATGTTCTTGGCGGCGGGCTCACGTCCAACCGCCTCTACCTGGTCGAGGGCACGCCCGGTGCCGGCAAGACCACCATCGCGCTTCAGTTCCTGATCGAAGGCGTGAAGCGCGGCGAGTCGGTGCTGTATGTCACCTTGTCGGAAACTGCGCAGGAACTCAAGGGCGTGGCGCGCTCCCATGGCTGGGACCTGAGCGGCATCGAGGTGCGCGAGATGCTTCCGTCGGAGACCGCGCTCGAGCCCGACGAGCAGTACACGATGTTCCACCCGTCCGAGGTCGAGCTCAGCGAGACGACCCTTCGCATCCTCTCGGACGTCGATGTGCTCAAGCCTTCGCGCGTGGTGTTCGACTCGCTGTCCGAACTGCGCCTGCTGGCCGGCAGCTCGCTGCGCTACCGGCGGCAGATCCTCGCGCTCAAGCAGTTCTTCGCGGGCCGCCAGTGCACGGTGCTGCTGCTGGACGACATGACCGCCATGAAGCACGACCTGCAGGTGCAGAGCATTGCCCATGCGGTGATCCGGCTCGAGC
>NZ_JBFTPJ010000944.1:0-4187 GCF_056398445.1 Variovorax sp. 01T439_2 | reverse complement strand
GGTGATCGGTCAGTTTCGCGCGACTCGACGGCTCTCGTTTGAGTGATGCTTTCGGGACTCCATCGCTTTTCTTGCTATGTGTTTATAGGAGTCCCTTGATGGGCAACAAACTGTATGTCGGCAACCTGCCTTACTCGGTGCGCGACAGTGATCTCGAACAGGCTTTTGGACAATTCGGCGCGGTGACCAGCGCCAAGGTCATGATGGAACGCGACACGGGCCGCTCGAAGGGCTTCGGCTTCGTCGAGATGGGCAGTGACGCGGAAGCGCAAGCGGCCATCAATGGCATGAACGGCCAGCCGCTCGGCGGCCGCAGCGTCGTCGTCAACGAAGCACGTCCCATGGAAGCACGTCCGCCCCGCAGCGGTGGCGGCGGCTACGGCGGCGGCGGTGGTGGTTATGGCGGCGGTGGTGGCGGTGGCTACGGCGGCGGCGGCGGTGGTGGCGGCTACGGTGGTGGCGGCGGCGGCCGCTCCGGCGGTGGTGGCGGCTATGGCGGCGGTGGCGGCGGCCGCTCCGGCGGTGGTGGTGGCGGCGATGGCGGCTTCCGCAGCCCCTACGGTGCCGGCCCCCGTGGCGGTGGCGGCGGTGGCCGCTCCGGCGGTGGTGGTGGCTACGGCGGCGGCGGCAACAGCGGCTACTGAACGCTGCATCCCGTCACGCACAAGTAAAAAAGGCTCCTCAGGGAGCCTTTTTCATTGGAGCCGCCGCTCCGGCGAAGCCATCAGCTTTCGCCGCTGCGCTTCTTGCGGGCGCGGCCCTGCACGGCGCGGTCGAGCAGCGCATTCGGCAGCATGCGCATCAGCTTGGCGACCACGCCCATCTGCCAGGGAATCACGCGGTAGCTGGTGCCCGCCTCGATGGCGCGCAGCGCCTGGTCGGCAAAGTCCCGGGCCTTCATGAGAAAGGGCATGCCGTAGCGGTTGCCCTGGGTCAGCGGCGTGTCGATGTAGCCGGGGCAGAGCGTGACGACCTTGACGCCGCTGTTGTGCAGTTCGCCGCGCAGGCTCTCGCAGTACGCGACCACGCCCGCCTTGCTGGCGCAGTAGGCGCCGTGCCCCGGCAGCCCGCGAATGGCCGCGACGCTCGCGATGCCGACCAGCCGGCCGCTGCCGCGCTGCCGCATCGCGGCCACGAAAGGATGGAAGGTGGCCATCAGGCCGACGTTGTTGGTGGCGAAGGTCCGGGCCATCACCTCGATGTCCTCGCGCTCCGCGGTGTCGATGCCCACGCTGATGCCGGCGTTGGCAATCACCACGTCGGGCAGGCCCTGGCGCGCGATGCAGGCGGCGCCGGCGGCCACGATGCTGTCGGTTTGCGCGACGTCCGCGCCATAGACCTGGTAGCGGGCGGGGTCCAGCTTGCGCTCGCCGGCCCAGGATTCGATCTCCGCGGTGCGCCGCGCCACCAGCGCCAGGCGGTAGCCCGCCTCGTAGAAGCTGGCGGCCAGGGCCTGGCCGATGCCGCTCGATGCGCCGGTGATGAAGACAAGCGGAGACGGGCTCATGCGCAGTTCAGCGCGGCTTGCCGGCCGCCGAGGGAATCAGCACGCCGCGCACCCGGCCGGTCAGGTTGGCGACGCCGCTCAGGTTGTCGTAGTCGAGGTGGTCGGCGGTGAACTGGTCGCTGCCGCGGATGAGCGTGACCGGCTTGTTCGAGGTCACGCGTTCGGTATCGAGGAAGGCGTGCAGGAAATCGCCGCGGAACTCCAGGCGCGGCGTGGACTTGCCGCTGGGCCCCACCACCGGGTCGCGGATGACGATGGCGTTGCCGAAGAGCTGGATCTCGCTGCCGTCGGAGTTCGAGATGCCGCGATTGGCCGTCGCGTGGGTGGTGTAGCCCTGCGGCGAAACGGAGCGCATGCGCACGTCGTCGACCTCGACGGTGTCGGTGTCGGGGTAGTGCCGGCCTTCCTTGCCATGGAGTTCGCTGCGCAGGTCGCCGTTGGGCAGGAAGTTCTTGATCACGAAGCCGCGCATGAAATAGTCGGGCTCGTGCGTGGGCGCGGCCTTGGCGGTGGGTGCGAGCAGCTTGGGTCTCCGCCGCGTGCGCGCGTGACGTAGTTGACCGCCTGGCGCACTTCGGCATGCGCATTGGCGGGCGCGGCCGCAAAGCCGGCGCGCGCCAGCACGGGCAGGTCGGGCCAGTCGTCGCCGATGGCCGCGGCCTGCAGCCAGCTGAAACCGAGCTCCTCGAGCATGGCCTGGGCCGCGGGCAGCTTGTCTTCGGTGCCGTAGCGCACGTGCTGGATGCCCAGCGCTTCGAGCCGCACGCGCAGCGGCTTGGAGTCGCGCCCGGTAATCACCGCCGGCGTGATGCCCGCCAGGCGCAGCAGCTTGAGGCCGTAGCCGTCCAGGATGCTGAAGCGCTTGAGGGTTTCGCCATGCTCGGTGAAATACACGCCGCCGTCGGTCAGCACGCCGTCGATGTCGAAGAACGCGACGCGCACGTCCTGCGCGGCGAGCAAGGTCTCGGCCTGGAAGTCGATCGGCATCAGATGACCTTCGCGCGCATCAGGTCGTTGATGCTGAGCGCGCCGATCAGGAGCCCCTCGGGGTCGACGATGAGCACGCTGGTGATGCGGTGTTCTTCCATCAGCTCGGCCGCCTCGACCGCCAGCGCCTCGGCGCGCAGCGTGCGCGGGCCGGGGTGCATCACGTCGGCGGCAGTGAGGCCGCGCAGGTCGCCGCCGGTCTCGACCTGGCGGCGCAGGTCGCCGTCGGTGAAGATGCCGATGGCGCGGCCTTGCGCGTCGACCACGGCGGTGGCGCCCAGGCCCTTGGAGCTCATCTCGCGCATCAGCTCGCTGAGCGTTGCAGTGGGCGCCACGCGCGGCACCTCGTCGCCCGAGCGCATCACGTCGCTCACATGCGTGAGCAGCTTGCGGCCGAGCGCACCGCCGGGGTGCGAGCGCGCGAAGTCCTCGGAGCCGAAGCCGCGCGCGTCGAGCAGCGCCACTGCCAGCGCATCGCCCATCGCCATCTGGGCGGTGGTGCTTGCGGTGGGGGCGAGGTTGAGCGGGCAGGCCTCCTTGGCCACGCCGGCGTCGATCACGATGTCGGCGTGGCGCGCGAGGGTGGAATCGGTGCGGCCGGTCATCGCGATGAGGGGCACGCCCTGGCGCTTGACCACCGGCAGGATCACGGTGAGCTCGTCGACCTCGCCGCTGTTGGAGATGGCCAGCACCAGGTCGACCGGCTTGATCATGCCGAGATCGCCGTGGCTCGCTTCGGCCGGGTGGACGAACATGGCCGGCGTGYCGGTGGAGGCCAGGGTCGCCGCGATCTTGCGGCCGACGTGGCCGCTCTTGCCCATGCCCATGACGACCACGCGGCCGCGCACGTCCAGGATCTTGCGCACGGCCTCGACGAAGCTCGGACCCACGCGCGACTTGAGGCCGATCACGGCATCGGACTCGATGTCGAAGGTGGCGCGCGCCCGCGCCAGGATTGCGTCGGCGTCGACCACGGGGGGCAGGGGAGCTGAACTCATCGGCGGATTTTACGGGCCGGCCGGCGCGCGCCGCCGCTCGATGCAAGCCGCACGTTCGGGGCATGGACATTGCTCTAGCATCCGGCAATGTCCTCGTTCGATCTCACGCTGATGTATTTGCTGGCCGCAGTGCTCGGCGTGGTGGTCTGCCGCTCGCTGAAACTGCCGCCGATGCTGGGCTATCTGTCGGCCGGCGTGCTGATCGGGCCGCATGCGCTGGCATTGGCGCAGAACTCCGAAGCCATCCGCCACCTCGGCGAATTCGGCGTGGTGTTCCTGATGTTCGTGATCGGGCTCGAATTCAGCCTGCCCAAGCTGCGCGCCATGCGCAAGCACGTGTTCGGCCTGGGCCTGCTGCAGGTGCTGCTGACCATGGCCATTGCCACCGCCGGGGCGCTCGCCATCGCCTCGCAGCTCCCGCCGGCCTGGCGGCTCGGGTGGCAGACCGCGCTGGCGCTGTCGGGCGCCCTCACGATGAGCAGCACCGCGATCGTGGTCAAGCTGATGGCCGAGCGGCTCGAGCTCGAGAGCGAACACGGCAAGCGCGTGATGGGCGTGCTGCTGTTCCAGGATCTGGCGGTGGTGCCGCTGCTGGTGCTGATTCCCGCGCTGGGCGCGCCGCCCGAGGCGCTGGCCAAGGCGATCGGCCTGGCGCTCGTGAAGGCCACGCTGCTGATCGGCGTGCTGCTCTATGG
>NZ_JBFTPJ010000943.1:0-2264 GCF_056398445.1 Variovorax sp. 01T439_2 | reverse complement strand
GAATGTAGGGCGTGCCCCGCGGCATGTAGTGGATGGTCTCGCCGGCGGGCCGGCGCACGGTGCCGGAGCCCCAGGGCCAAAGGCCCGCGAGCGCCCGGAACAGCAAGGTCTTCTCGGTGCCCGGCGTGCCGAGGATCAGGACGCGTTGGCCGCGATGCAAGACAAGACCCGGAGCGTCCAGCCGATCGTGGCCGGTCCAGGAGCGGACTTCGAGCGCTTCGATCGCGAGCACCCCGGCTTCGCCCTCTTCGTAGGCGATGCGGCTGCCGCCTGCGCGTGCCTCCAGGTCGGACGCCAGCATGCGGCGCAGGTCGGCAACGCGCAGCAGCGTGGCGCGCCAGTCGGCAATGATGCTGAAGTTGTCGACGAACCAGCGCAGCGACGACTGCGCCTGCGTGAAGGCCGCGGCGGCCATCATCAGGCCGCCGAACGACACTTTCCCCGAGAAGTACAGGGGCGCGGCCACCAGCGTCGGCGCGATGATGGTGATCCAGCCGAAGCCCGCCGTGACCCAGGTCAGGTTGGTCAGCCCGAGCACCACGCGCGAGGTGGCGCGAAGGACGTCGCCGAAATGCATGGCGACGCGGCGCTTCTCGTCGGCCTCGCCACCCGCCAGCGAGATGCCGTCGAGATGCTCGTTGATGCGCGTCAGCGAGAAGCGCAATTCGCCCTCGCGCGCGTAGCGCTCGGCATTGCGCGAGATCAGGCCGCTGCCGACCCAGTAGGTGACCAGCGAGCCGGCGATCGCATAGGCAATGGCCGCCCACAGCATGAAGCCCGGCAGCACATGGTCCTTGCCATTGAAGAAGAGGCTGAAGTCCTTGGAGAGGACCCACAGCACGCTCGCAAAGCTGCCGAACAGCATCGCTGCCTGCAACAGGCCCACGCCAAGGGTGACCGACAGATCGCACAGCTTCAGCGTGTCGTCGTGCATGCGCTGGTCGGGGTGGGCCCCCATCGGGCCGCTGGCCTGCAGCCAGAACGCCCGGCGCGGCTGCAGCCACAGCCCGACGAGGTCATTGACCACGGCCTCGCGCAGCTTCAGCTGCAGGGTTTCGCCGAGCCACCGCTGCGCCACGTTCAGGACCAGCAGCGCCCCCGCAATGATCGCGAAGACGCCGACCTGCACGACGAATTCGCCGAGGTCGCGGCGCGAGATCGCATCGTAGAACGGCTTGTTCCAGCTGTTGAGCTCGATCTGCCCATACGCGGTGAGCGCGACCACCACGACGATCGCACCCATCAGCGCGACCAGCGTTTTTGCGACCGGCGATACGCGCAGGGCGCCGAGCAGCTCGCTGACCTGACGGAAGAAACCGGTCCTTGCAGCCGGCTCGACACGGTTCTCTGTCCGCGCGCTCATCGCTGCCGCGACGCCTCGCAGGCGGCGGCCGCGCTGCGGCGCGCCGAGACACACGAAATGAACGCGGCGTGGCTCCAGGCCAGTTGCTTGGCCGAGGTCTGCGCGCCGCTGCGCTGGTCGAACTGTTCCGACAGGTCGCCGCTGGCCGGCGTGTACGCGCGCACGGTGGCGAGGTAGGCGTCGCCGCGTTCGAGCCAATGGCGTGCATCGCCGCCCATCGCTGCGGCAGCACGAAAGCAGAACTCGGCGGCGCCGAGCGTCGAGAAGTAGTACGCGCCGCCCGAGTAGTACACATCGCCGCCATACCGGCCCATTGCCGCGCCAAGCCTCTCGGCACGGCCATGGTTGATGGGATAGGCCRCATCGAACAGCGCGTCCAGGCGCGCCAGCGTGGCCTGCATGCGCGGATCGGCCGGTCCATGCGCGGCCTCGGTGCCGAGGCTGTGGATCGCCGACAGGATCACCGCGATGTCCAGCGCCTTCGGGCCGGGCCGGCCGTCTTCCAGCGCGCGCGAGCGGTAGTAGCCGGGCGCCGCGCCGCGTTCGCCGCGTTCGTCCACCCAGTAGCCGTCGAGCAGGCGCAGCACCGCGCGCGACTCTTCCCGGCAGCGCTGCGCCTGCGCCGCATCGCCCAGGCCCTCCAGCCACGCCGCGCCTTCGGCCAGCGCCGCACCTGCGACACGCAGCGTGTAGTAGTGCTGGCCGAGCTCCTCTTCCCAGATGTCGTAGGACGGCTCGCGCCAGCGGCGCAGCGTGAAGTCCAGATCGAAACGGATCAGCTCGGCAGCTTCCGCCAGCAGCGGCGCGTCGAGGTGGCCGCCGGCCGCCCAGCGCAGCAGCGCCAGCGCGCGCAGCGGCGCGCCGTCGTGCTGGGGGCGATTCCATCGGCAGACGTCGAGCG
>NZ_JBFTPJ010000942.1:0-2265 GCF_056398445.1 Variovorax sp. 01T439_2 | reverse complement strand
ACTTCTTCGTCGTGACGAAGCCCAGCAGGATGGCAAAGAACATGCCGGCCAGGCCGCCCACCAGCGGAATGGCCACCAGCGGAATCTGAAGCCCGCCCTTCTCGCCCATGTTCATCGCATGGATCGCAAGGAAGGAACCGAGCCCGACATACACGGCATGCCCGAAGCTCAGCATGCCGCCCTGCCCCAGCAGGATGTTGTAGCTCAGGCAGATGATGATCAGGTAGCCCATCTGCGAGAGCATGGTGAGCGCCAGGCTGCTCTTGAACAGCAGCGGCGAGACGATCAGCACGATCGCGAACAGCGACCAGATCAGGAAGCGCCCGATGTTCCAGGGCTTGAAGCGGTAGTACTGCGTGGTGGTGGCCGCAGTGGTCGTGGTGGTTGTGCTTGTCATGGCTTCAGTCCTCCCGGGTGCCAAGAAGACCCTTGGGCCTGAAGATGAGAATCAGCACCAGGAACAGGTACGGCAGGATCGGCGCGACCTGCGAGATCGTGAGCTTGAGCAGCTCGTAGCCGAAGGTCTGGTCGGTCACCGTGAAGCCCAGCATCTGCAGGCCGCCGGCAAACGACTGGTCCATGGCCACCGCGAAGGTCTGGATGATGCCGATCAGGAGCGACGCCAGGAACGCGCCGGCCAGCGAGCCCATGCCGCCGACCACCACCACCACGAAGATGATCGAGCCGACGGAGGCCGCCATCGCCGGTTCGGTGACGTAGGTGTTGCCACCCACCACGCCCGCAAGGCCCGCGAGCGCGGCGCCGCCGCCGAACACCAGCATGAAGACGCGCGGCACGTTGTGGCCCAGCGCCTCGACCATGTCGGGGTGCTTGAGCGCCGCCTGGATCACCAGGCCGATGCGTGTGCGCGTGAGCAGCAGCCACACCGAGATGAGCATCAAGACGGCCACCAGCATGATGAACGAGCGCGACTTGGGAAACTGCGTGCCGTACAGCGAGAACAGCGGCCCCTGCAGCTGCGGCGGCAGGCCGTAGGGCACGGTCGAGCGCCCCCAGGCAAGCTGCACCAGCTCCAGGATGAGGTACGAAAGCCCGAAGGTCACCAGCAGTTCCGGCACGTGGCCGAACTTGTGGACCCGGCGCAGGCTGTAGCGCTCGAAGGCCGCGCCCAAGAGGCCCACCAAGAGCGGCGCGATGAACAGYGCCGGCCAGAAGCCGACGATGCCCGAGAGCGTGTAGGCGATGTAGGCGCCCAGCATGTAGAAGCTGGCGTGCGCAAAGTTGAGCACGCCCATCATGCTGAAGATCAGCGTGAGGCCGGAGCTCAGCATGAACAGCAGCAGCCCGTAGCTGACGCCGTTGAGCAGCGAGATGACGAAGAATTCGACGTTCATCGGTCTTTCGTGTCAGGTGAGAAAAGAAAAAGGCCCGAGTGTTGAAGTCGGGCCTCGACCGGTCGGCGCGCGATCGGGCGATCAGGAGTTGTTGGGCCGCTTCATCTGGCACGAGGTGGGCGTGCTCGCAACGTAGGCTTCGTAGAACTTGACGGGCGCCAGCGTGTAGCCGGTGTTCTCCGGGCTGTAGGGGTTCTTGGCGTCGGCCTTCTGCCAGCGCGTGATCCACAGGCCCTGCTGCAGCTGGTGGTCGGACTTGCGCATCTCGACATCGCCGTTGAAGCTCTTGAACTTCATGCCTTCCATCGCGGCCGCCACCTTGACGGGCTCGGTCGACTTGGTGCGCACGAAGGCTTCGCTGAGCATGGCGTACACCGTGTAGATGTCGGTGGTGTACATGTCGTCGTTGAACTTCTTCTTGAACTCGTTCATCAGCGGCTGCACCGGGCCGGGCGCGTTGTAGTGGCTGTAGCCCACCTGGTAGACCTTGCCGTCCGAAGCCGCGCCCATGGCGGTGGGCGTGCCGTTGGTCACGGCGTAGTAGGTGTAGAACTTGACGTTCAGGCCCGAGTCGTTGGCCGACTTGATGAGCAGCGCGAGGTCGGAACCCCAGTTGCCGGTGATGACGGTGTCGGCACCCGAGGCCTTGATCTTGGCGATGTAGGGCGAGAAGTCGCGCACCTGGGCCAGCGGATGCAGGTCGTCGCCCACGATCTCGACATCGGGCCGCTTGTCCTTGAGGTTCTGCTTGGCGAACTTGGAGACCTGCTGGCCGTGCGAGTAGTTCTGGTTGATGAGGTAGACCTTCTTGATGTCTGGCTGCTCCTTCATGAAGGCGGTCAGCGCTTCCATCTTCATGGAGGTGTCGGCATCGAGCCGGAAGTGCCAGTAGCTGCACTTGCTGTTGGTG
>NZ_JBFTPJ010000941.1:0-2268 GCF_056398445.1 Variovorax sp. 01T439_2 | reverse complement strand
GGTCGAGGTTGAGCGTCTTGTCCAAAGTATTTCTTATGCCTTGCATCAGTCGGCGAAGCTTCACTTATCGTCCGCGCAGCGTCAAGATCCGCACCATGCCTTCGCCTGTTCAAGCCACCCAAGTTCTTGCCTCCACCGAAATCCTCGACGCCGGGGCGCACCACATGCCTTCGGTACAGGCCATCTACAGCCGCTACGTGCTGCACGACCTGTGCTCCTTCGAGGAAGAGGTGCCGAGCGTCGAAGAGATGCAGGCGCGCCGCGCCGGCGTGCTTGCGCGCGGCCTCCCCTACCTTGTCGCGCTGAAGGACGGCGAGGTGGCCGGCTACGCCTATGCAAGCCCCTACCGCAGCCGCTCCGCCTACCGCCACACGGTCGAAGATTCGATCTACGTCGCAGAAGGCATGCAGGGCCGTGGCATCGGCCGCGCGCTGCTCCAGGAGCTGATCCGGCGCTGCACCGACAGCGGCTTCACGCAGATGGTGGCGGTGATCGGCAACAGCGCCAATGCGGGCTCGCAGCGCGTGCACCAGGGCCTGGGCTTCGAGACGGTGGGCGTGCTGCGCAACGTCGGCTTCAAGTTCGGGCAGTGGGTCGACACCGTGCTCATGCAACGTGCGCTGCGCTGAACCGGCCCCCGCGCGCGGATGGCTTGCGCTGCTGTGCGCGAGCCRCCTGCTGCAGGCCATGGTGGTCACCGCCTATTCCGGCGTGCTGCCCTTCATGATGGCCGACTGGCACATGACGGCCGCGCAGGCTGGCTCGATCCAGAGCGCATGGCACGTGGGCTACATGAGTTCGCTGTTCGCCGTCGGCCTGCTGGCGGACCGCTACGGCCCGCACCGCGTCTTCCTGATCGGCAGCGCGATCAGCGCGTGCTCGGCACTGGCTTTTGCCGCCTTCGCGCACGGCCATCTTTCGGCGCTGCTGCTCTACGGCCTGGCCGGGCTGTGCGCGGGCGCCTCGTACACGCCGGGCCTGCAGCTGCTCGCGCGCAACGCCGAGCCCGCCGTGCGCGGCCGGGCGATGGGGCTCTTTCTTGGTTCGGCGTCGATGGGCTACGCCTTGTCGCTGGCGGTGGTGGCGGCCTTCAGCCACGCCCTGCACTGGCGYTTCGGCCTGCTGGCGGCGGCGGGCTGCACCTTCGCCGGCGCACTGCTCACGGTGCCGGCGCTGCGGCGCATGCGGCCGCCCGCACCGGCCGCCGGCGCAGGAACGCCGCCGCGCGAAGGCACCTGGCATGCGCTGGCCGAGACGGTGCGCGACAAGCCCGCGATGGCCGGCAACTGGGCCTATGCCTTCCACTGCTGGGAACTGATGGCCCTGTGGGCCTGGCTGCCGGCCTACCTGGTCGCCTCGGCCGGCGGCGCCGCGCCGTGGCAGGGCGCGGGCATTGCGCTGGCGGCGTTCGCGCACCTGGTGAGCGTGTTCGGCAGCATCGGGGGCGGTGCCGCGTCCGACCGCTTCGGCCGCGCACGCATCATGATGGCCGCCACGCTCATGAGCCTGTGCATGTCCTTCGCGTTCGGCTGGATGTGGACCTGGCCGCTGTGGCTGCTGGCCGTGATGGCCGCCCTCTACAACCTGCTGGCGATTGCGGACTCCTCCGTCTATTCGACCGCGCTGGCCGACGTGGTGGCGCCGCACCGGCTGGGCGTGGCGTACTCGGTGCGCTCGGTGATGGGCTTCGGCGCGGGTGCGCTGAGCCCCTGGGTGTTCGGCCTGGTGCTGGACTGGGGACAGACGCGCTTCGGCTTCGGCAGCACGTACAGCTGGGTGGCGGCATGGAGCTCGGTCGGGCTCGGCGCGCTGCTGGGGCCGTGGATGATCGTGCGCTTCGGCCGGCTGGAGCGCGCGCGGCGTGCGCGCTGAACTTCGCCGGCGTCTCGCACCATCAACTCCCGATCGGATATTCGACGGCCACGCGGATCTGGCGGGCGTCGAGTTCGGCCTGCGCCTTGTTGCTGCGGTGCTCGCCATAGCGCAGCAGCAAGGCCAGTCCCTTGGCCGATCCGGCCTGCACCGTGTAGCGCAGCCAGAGGTCGCGCTCCCAGTGCCGGCCGTCCTTGCCGTAGCCCAGCCAGGCATAGCCGCCGCGGGCGGGCACGCGGCTGCCGTCGATGCCGCTGCCGCGGATGTAGGCGGCGCCCATCGCGAGTCCCGGCGCGCCCCAGCTTGCGGCATCGACTTCGTAGCGCAGCTGCCACGATTGCTCGTGCGGCGCATTGAAGTCGGACAGCTGCGCGGCATTGCCGAGCCAGATGGCAC
>NZ_JBFTPJ010000940.1:0-2268 GCF_056398445.1 Variovorax sp. 01T439_2 | reverse complement strand
GCGAACTGCCAAGGGAGCGGACGGATACGTAGGGATATGCCGGCGGCGGTCATATGGCTAGAGGATTGTTGCGGAGGTGCGAAATGCAGGCGGCCGGGGGTTTACCGAGCCGCATCGCACCGCCGCGGAATTCAGGACCCGGTCGGAACAACCAGATCGGCGCAGGGCGGGCAGTCCCGGCCAGCCGATGCCGAGGCTGTCGTGACACCAGCACCAGAAACTCGCCGCTGATGCGGCTTTTTTCATCGGGACATCCGCGTTCGGACCGCAGCGTCGCAGGGCCTGGTCATCAGTTGGTCCATTGGGACGCACCCGGGCGCTGAGCTCGTCAATACATGCTAGATGCGGCCATCGAGACGGTGGTCGATACCAACGACCAGCCCGTCGCCCATTCCGTTCGTGGCGCCCACGATCGCTGGCCAAGCTGGCTCTCGCGGATCGCACATGCGAAGCTCATTCGCTCGATGTCTCGCAAAGGTTGCTCACGTGACAGCGCGGCGTGCGAAGGCTTCTTCGGACGGCTGAAGACGGAGTTGTTCCATCTCCGGAACTGGAAGACCACGACCATCGAGCAATTCATAGAGCTCGTTGATTCCCACATCCGCTGGGTACGGCGAGAAGCGATCAAGAACTCCGTGGCCGCCGCAGCCCCATCGGGACCGAGAGAACCTCCGGCTTACGGCATCAAACCAGTCCAAGTGCGCTTTCTGGCGGAAGTGGCGATGCTGCATGCACGTCTGGGAGGATTGCCGCCATGGCAATCATTGACCTCGCGTCGGCGAGTTCGTTCTTATTCCTATTGTCCCGCATGGAGTGTGGCCGTGCCCACGCTGTTCCCGCTCGTCCCGGTCTGCCACTGGCGYGGCATGCCGGCAGAGGCGGATGCATCGGCAGGACAAAAGTACCAGGCTTTTCAGCGGCAACCCGGGACTTACCGATAGAGAAGGAAGGACATTCTCTCCATGTGCTCGCATTGCCGGCGCGATCTAATTTGCGAACAAAAGGAATCCAGGGTCGAGATCGGAACGCGCCGGCTTTCCGGCGTTCACCAAGGAAGCACATGACCACCATTACCGGCTCCAACGGCAACGACCTTCTCACCGGCACGGCCGGCAGCGACACCATCAACAGCGGCAACGGGGACGACAGCGTCAGCGGCGGAGCCGGGAACGATTCATTGAATGGCGGCGCGGGAAACGACACGCTCGATGGCGGCAGCGGTAGTGACCAGCTCAACGGAGGATCGGGGGCCGACACCCTGATCTACAACGTCAGCGAAAACGCCGCAGCGGGCACCAGCGACGTGTACACCGGCGGGGCGGGTGTCGATACGCTCCAGCTCCAGTTCACGCGGACCCAGTGGCTGGAGGCTTCCACCCAGACGCAGATCGCTGCCTATCTGACCCATCTTGCGGCAGTGACCAACGCGAGAACTGGAGAGGTTTCCAATGGCTCGGCCAGCGATTTCGTTTTCAGCTTCGGGTCGTCCACGCTGACCGTCCAGATGACTGAAGTCCTGAGAGTCTTCGTGGACGGGGTAGAGGTGAATCCGGCCAACGAGGCGGTGAAGGCGCTGGGCGATACGGGCGCGACGACCGAAGACGGCTCGGGGATCCAAGTCCACGTGCTGCAGAACGATCTGGTCCCCGACTTGGTCAAGAGCTTGGCGCTGGCCTCGGCGCCGGCCCACGGGACGGCGACGCTCGTTCAACCGGCGATGGGCGATCCGTCGACCTGGTATTTCCAGTACCAGCCCCATACAGCCGATTTTCAATACTTGGCAGCGGGCGAGAGCGCAACCGACACCTTCAGCTACGAGGTGATGGACGCCGATGGTGGTAGGGGACTGGCCGCAGTGACCATCACCATCACCGGCGCCAACGATGGTCCGGTGATCACAGCCCAGGACCTGGCGGGTGCGGTGAGCGAGCAGGTTGCGCCGGCGGGCAATTTGAGCGACAGCGGCGTTATCGGCTTCAGTGACCTGGACCTGAGCGATGTGCACTTGGTGAGCGCCACCGGCACGCCGGTCGGCAGTGTGCTGGGAAGCCTGACAGCGGTCAGGAGCGGCGACACCACGGGGACCGGTACTGGCGGCCAGATCACCTGGACTTACACCGTGGATGCCGCGGCGGTCGAGTACCTGGCCGCTGGTCAGATCCGGGTCGAGAGCTTCACTATCACGGTGAACGATCARCATGGCGGCATCGTCACTCGGCAGATCGACGTGACCATCACCGGCACCAACGACGCGCCGACGATTGGTAC
>NZ_JBFTPJ010000939.1:0-2273 GCF_056398445.1 Variovorax sp. 01T439_2 | reverse complement strand
GTTCTGGATCGCGACGTCGTGGATCAGCTGGTCGTAGGCGCGCTGCAGGAAGGTCGAGTAGATCGCCACCACCGGCTTCAGGCCCTCGCAGGCAAGGCCCGCCGCAAAAGTGACGGCATGCTGCTCGGCAATGCCGACGTCGTAGTAGCGGTCGGGAAAGCGCTGCTCGAACTCGACCAGCCCCGAGCCTTCGCGCATGGCCGGCGTGATGCCCACCAGCCGGCCGTCGTGCGCGGCCATGTCGCAGAGCCATTGGCCGAACACCTGCGTGAAGGTCTGCTTGGCCACCGCCGTGGGCTTGACCAGCCCCACCTGCGGATCGAACTTGCCGGGCCCGTGGTAGGCCACCGGGTCGGCCTCGGCGAGCTTGTAGCCCTGGCCCTTCTTGGTGACGACGTGCAGGAACTGCGGGCCGTCCAGGTGCTTGAGGTTCTCGAGCGTGGGCACCAGCGAATCGAGGTCGTGGYCGTCGATGGGGCCGACGTAGTTGAAGCCGAACTGCTCGAACAGCGTGGCGGGCACCACCATGCCCTTGGCATGCTGTTCGAAGCGCTTGGCCAGTTCGAACAGCGGCGGCGCGGCGCGCAGCACGCTCTTGCCGACGTTCTTGGCCGCGGCGTAGAAGTTGCCGCTCATCAGCTGCGCGAGGTAGCGGTTGAGCGCGCCCACGGGCGGGCTGATCGACATGTCGTTGTCGTTCAGGATCACCAGCAGCTTGCAGTCGCACACGCCGGCGTTGTTGAGCGCCTCGAAGGCCATGCCGGCCGTGAGCGCGCCGTCGCCGATGATGGCCACGGAATGGCGGTCCTCGCCCTTCTGCTTGGCCGCCATCGCCATGCCGAGCGCGGCCGAGATGCTGGTCGACGAGTGCGCGGTGCCGAAGGTGTCGTATTCGCTCTCGCTCCTCTGCGGAAAGCCCGAGATGCCGCCGATCTGCCGCAGCGTGGGCATGCGCTCGCGCCGGCCCGTGAGGATCTTGTGCGGATAGGTCTGGTGGCCCACGTCCCACACCAGGCGGTCGTGCGGCGTGTTGAACACATGGTGCAGCGCGACCGTGAGCTCGACCGTGCCAAGGTTCGAGCTCAGGTGGCCGCCGGTGCGCGAGACGTTGTCGAGCACGCAGGCGCGCACCTCGGCCGCCAGCTGCCTGAGCTGGGCGCGGTCGAACTGGCGGATCGGCGATGGATCGTGAAGCGTGGGAAGCAGCGCAGCCATGGGATCGTCGTGGGTCTTCTTGTCCATCTGTGAGTTGTTCATCGGTCGCGGTCGACGACCATGTGGGCCAGCGCGCGCAAGGCCGCGGTGTCGGCCAGGCCGCTGCGGTCCAGCGCCGCGAGCGATTCGGCCAGCAGCTGCCTTGCCTGCGCACGCGCACCGTCCAGGCCCCACAGCGAAACATAGGTGGGCTTGTCGGCGGCCGCATCCTTGCCGGCCGTCTTGCCGAGGGTCTGCGAATCGGCCGTGACGTCGAGGATGTCGTCGACCACCTGGAACGCCAGGCCGATGGCGGCGCCGTAGTCGCGCAGCGCGGCCAGCGCCGCGGGCGCCACGGCGCCGGCGCAGGCCGCGCCCATCTCGACGCTGCCCTGCAGCAGCGCGCCGGTCTTCAGGCGGTGCATTTCGCGCAGCTGCGCTTCGTCCAGCGCGAGGCCCACGCTGGCCAGGTCGATGGCCTGCCCGCCCGCCATGCCCTGGCTGCCCGCGGCGCGCGCGAGCAGACGGCACAGCGCGGCCTGGATCGATGCGGGAATCTCGTCGCCCTCGGGCGTGAGCAGCTCGAAGGCCAGGGCCTGCAGGGCGTCGCCGGCCAGCAGCGCATCGGCTTCGCCGAACTTCACGTGCACCGTGGGCTTGCCACGCCGCAGCACGTCGTTGTCCATGCTCGGCAGGTCGTCGTGCACCAGCGAGTAGGCGTGGATCAGCTCGGTTGCGCAGGCCGCACGCAGCGCCGCAGCCGCATTGCCGCCGACCGCTTCGCTCGCGGCCAGCACCAGGAGCGGCCGCAGCCGCTTGCCGCCGTCGAGCACGGCATAGCGCATGGCATCGCCGAGCAGCACCGGCGCGTCGACGCCGACCCAGCGCGACAGCGCCGCCTCGACGCGCGCCAGGTGCGGGTCGCTCCAGCTGGCCAGGCGCGCGGCACCCCAGCCCACTAAGTCAACCGCGCTCATTCGGCAGTCCAGGGCTTGAGGCTCCCGGCGTCGAGCACCTTGATCTGGTCTTCGACCGCCTGGAGCTTTTCGCGGCAGAAGGCGAGCAGCGCGGCGCCGCGC
>NZ_JBFTPJ010000938.1:0-2276 GCF_056398445.1 Variovorax sp. 01T439_2 | reverse complement strand
ACGCTGGACAGCATCCGCCGCACCCGCCTGGCCCTCAAGGGCCCGCTCGAGACGCCCTCGGGCGGCGGCTACCGCTCGTCGAACGTGCGGCTGCGGGAGGAATTCCAGCTCTACGCCAACCTGCGCCCCGCGCGTACCATCATTCCGGGCGGCCGCTTCGACAAGATCGACCTGATGGTCGTGCGCGAGAACCTCGAGGGCCTGTACATCGGCCACGAGCACTATGTGCGCATCGACGGCGATCCGCACGCCGTGGGCATGGCCACGGGCATCAACACGCGCCAGGGCTGCCTGCGCCTGCTCGAATACGCCTTCGAGACCGCCATTGCCGCCGGCCGCAAGAAGGTCACGCTGGTGCACAAGGCCAACATCATGAAGGTGCTGACCGGCCTGTTCCTGGAGACGGGCCTCAGGCTCTACGAAGAGAAGTACAAGGGCAAGTTCGAGCTCGACACCATCATCGTCGACGCCTGTGCGATGAAGCTGGTGCTCAATCCGTGGCAGTTCGACATGCTGGTGACGACCAACCTGTTCGGCGACATCCTGTCCGACCTGGTGGCGGGCCTGGTSGGCGGCCTGGGCMTGGCSCCSGGTGCSAACATCGGCGMSGRYGCGGCSATYTTCGARGCYGTGCACGGCWCKGCRCCSGACATCGCCGGCAAGGGCATCGCCAACCCCACGGCACTGCTGCTGGCCGCCGCGCTGATGCTCGAGCACGTCAGGCTGCCCGATCTGGCCACGCGCCTGCGCAAGGCCATCGACGACACGCTCAACATCGACAAGGTGCGCACCGGCGACCTGGGCGGCAGCGCCGGCACGGCGGCGTTCACCAAGGCGCTGGTCGCCCGCATCCAGAACGGCTGAAGCGAGAGGCGGCTTTCCGTGGCTTCATGAGAAAGCTGCTGCTCCTGCTGGCCCTGTGCCTGGCCGGCGCGGCCAGCATGGCCTCCGCGGCTGCCGCCGAACCGCGCTACACCGTCGTGAAGATCGACGTGCGCAAAGAGCGGCTCGAGTTGTTCCTGCACGATGACAGCGGCGCCCCGTTCAAGCGTCTCGACCGCCTCGAAGCCTGGCTCGCCGCGCGCAACCGGCAGCTGGTGTTCGCCATGAATGCCGGCATGTACCACGCGGACTTTTCCCCGGTCGGCCTGCTGGTGCAGGAGGGACGCGAGGAGGCGCCGCTCAACCTGGCGGCGGGTGCGGGCAACTTCTTCCTCAAGCCGAACGGCGTGTTCCTGGTGTCCGATGCGGGGCCGCGCGTGGTCGAGTCGTCCGAATATGCGGCGCTGCCGAAAGAGGGCGTTCGGCTGGCGACCCAGTCGGGCCCGCTGCTGCTGCGCCGCGGCGTGGTGCATCCCGCCTTCATCCCGGATTCCGATTCGCGCAAGATCCGCAACGGCGTGGGCGTGTCGGGCCACACGGCGATCTTCGTGATCAGCGAGCAGCCGGTGAACTTCTACGAGTTCGCGCTCTACTTCGCGACGTGCTGCATTGCCGCGACGCGCTCTATCTCGACGGCACCGTGTCGGCACTGCATTCGCTTGCCTTGCGGCGCAGCGACTTCACCAGGGAGCTGGGACCGATACTCGGCGTGGCGGTGCCGTGAACAAGCGGCCCTTGCCGCCATCGTTTTCATTCAGGACTCCTTGAGCAATGACCCAGGCCCTTCCCATTCTTTCGCTCGTCGAAACCCGCGTGCTCGGCGTGCTGGCCGAGAAGCAGCGCACCGTGCCCGACAGCTATCCGCTGACGCTCAATTCGCTGGTGTCCGGCTGCAACCAGAAGACCAGCCGCAACCCGGTGCTCGAACTGAGCGAGGCCCAGGTGCAGGCCGCCATCGACAGCCTCAAGGGCTACAGCCTGGTGGCCGAAACCAGCGGCGGCCGGGCGTTCCGCTACGAGCACAACATCGACCGCGTGCTGCGCATTCCGTCGCAGTCGGTGATCCTGCTCACGGTGCTGATGCTGCGCGGTCCGCAAACGGCGGGTGAACTGCGCATCGCCTGCGACCGCATGCACAACTTCGCGGACATCTCGTCGGTGGAGGCTTTTCTCGACGAGCTCGCCGAGCGGCCGGCCGGCGCGCTGGTGGTGAAGCTCGCGCGGCTGCCGGGCGCGCGCGAAAGCCGCTGGGCGCATCTTTTGAGCGGCGCGCCGGCGGAAGACGTTGCGGGGCCTGCGGGTGCGTCGTCCGATGCTGCCTACGGCGCGCACGATGCATCGCTCGGCGAGGTGGCCGCGCTCAAGGCCAACGTGGCGCGGCTCGAGGCCGAGCT
>NZ_JBFTPJ010000937.1:0-2281 GCF_056398445.1 Variovorax sp. 01T439_2 | reverse complement strand
GGTGCCGCCCGAGGCGCCGCTCACCACCGTGGCAATGCCGTCGCCGATGAAGGCGCGGCCGATGTAGGGGTCGAGGTTGCGGCCGGTCATGGCCGTGACCGCCTTCAGGTGGCCGAGGTTCTCGGCCACCAGGATGATGGCCACGGGGGCGATCAGCAGCATGGCGTTGGTGGTGAACACCGGCGCGGTGAAGGTGGGCATGCCGAACCAGGCTGCATTGGCAATGCCGGACAGGTCGACCGGCTTGCCCATGCCCAAGAGGTTGGTCAGCAGCGCATAGACCGCAGTAGCCAGGATGAGCCCGATCAGGATCAGCAGGCGCTGCAGCATGCCGCGCGTGAACACCGCCACCAGCCCCACGCAGAGGAAAGTGACGGCCTGCATCCACGAGTCGAAATTGCTGGCCGCCATGTTCTTGATCGGCACGCCCGCCAGGTTGAGCCCGATCACCGCCACCACAGCGCCCGTGACCACCGGCGGCATGAAGCGCTCGATCCAGCCGGTGCCGATCGCCTGCACGAGGGCGCCGATCAGGATGTAGACCACCCCGCAGGCCACGATGCCGCCCAGCGCCACTGCGATGTTGGCGTTGGGCCCCTTGCCCGCGTAGCCGCTGGCCGCGATCACCACGCCGATGAACGCGAAGCTCGAGCCCAGGTAGCTGGGCACCTTGCCGCCCGTCACCAGGAAGAAGATCAGCGTGCCGATGCCGCTCATCAGGATGGCGATGTTGGGATTGAAGCCCATGAGGATGGGCGCCAGCACCGTGGCGCCGAACATCGCGATCACGTGCTGCACGCCCATCGCGCCGGTCTGCAGCCAGGGCAGGCGTTCGTCGGGCGCGACCACGCGGCCCTCGGTGGCGGCGACTTCGCGCCAGCTGAACAGGTTGCTCATGAGTGGTTATCTCCTCGGTAGTTATTTGGGGGGCTTCTCTCGGCCCGCTGCCGCCCGCGTGCCGCGGCGGATTTTCTTCTCTTCTCCTGGCTAGCGCGGCGGCAGCACCGCCATTGTGATGCGCGAGACGCAGGTCAATTYGCCCGCGTCGTTCGTCATGTCGATCTGCCACACCTGCGTGGTGCGCCCGCGGTGCACCGGTCGCGCGGTGCCCGTGACCCAGCCGCTCGTGGCGGAGCGGATGTGGTTGGCGTTGATGTCCAGCCCCACGGCCCGGTCGCCCTCGGGGGCCGAGTAGTGCGCGCCGCAGGAGCCCAGTGTCTCGGCCAGCACCACCGACACGCCGCCGTGCAGGATGCCGTAGGGCTGGCGGGTGCGTTCGTCCACCGGCACGCGGGCGCGGATGAAGTCGTCGCCCACCTCCAGGAATTCCATGCCCAGCGTGGACACGGCGGTGCCGATGTGGTTGCGGGTCAGTTCCTCGACAGAGATGTCTTTTTTCCAGATACGCATTCGGTTTCTCCAGTGCAGGGTTTGGGAAACTATAGCGACGGGGGCTGACAACGGCAGTCGCCTTTGCGTGCTAAGTTGGCGCGATGAAACGCCCCCTTCGCCGTTGGCTCATCGGCATTGCCGCGGTCCTGCTGCTGGGCACCGGCGCGCTGCTGTGGGTGGCGAGCACCCGCCTGCCCAGCGACGAGGAAGTGGCCGCGCGCATCGCCGAGGGTTTCGAGAAGCGCTTCGGCGTCGGCCTGAAGATCGGCGGCGCGCACTGGGCGCTGTGGCCCAGCCCCGTGCTGGTGCTGTCCGACCTGGCCACCGAGCAGCCGCGCCCTGTCACGCTGCGCCGCATCACGGTCCAGCTCAAGCTCAGGGAGCTGCTGCGGCGGGTCGTCGCCATCGACGAGGTCGAGATCGAGAGCCTGGTGCTGCCGCGCGGGTCGGTGCGCGCAATCCGCGGCGGCAGCCCCAAGCCGAAGGAGGACGGGCGCATCGTCGCGCTGCCCGCGCCCTGGACGCTGGCGCCGGTTCCGCTCGAAAAGCTGCGCTGGCGCGACCTGGTCTGGATCGACCGGCGCAACATGGCGCTGGCCTACGACGGCGAAATCACTTTCGACGCCGGCTGGCGCCCGCGCCAGGCGCGCATCGAGCGCGCCGGCGCCTCGCCGCCCGCGCGGCTGCGCCTGGACCGCGCCGCCGGCCAGGACCGGTGGCGCACCCGCATCGACATTGGCGGCGGCACGGCGAACGGCGTGGCCTGGTTCGAGACCCTGCCGAACGACCTGCTGCGCGTGTCGGCCGAACTCGAGCCGCGGCAGGTGGACATCGAGGGCATGCTGCAGGCTTTCGGCCGGCGCAGCGCCGTGGCCGGCAAGGCCTCGGG
>NZ_JBFTPJ010000936.1:0-2281 GCF_056398445.1 Variovorax sp. 01T439_2 | reverse complement strand
GCGCGGGACAGTGCCGACGAGAGCGCCGCGAGCACGCCGGGGCTGATGGCGTTGCGGCGCTCCTCGCGGTCGATGGTGAGCCACATCACGGGCCCGCGCATCTCCTCGCGCAGTTCCTGGTGATGAGGATGAAGGGCAGGGGCTTCGGCCATCGTCGGGTCCTTCGCTACGGGGTCTGGAAGAGGCCCGTAGCGTGACCCGAAAAAAAAGCCGCGGCATGCGGCTTGTGGCTGAAGCGGCCCGGGTTTTCCCGGGGCTGGGGCGGGCTGCCTCAGGGCTCTTGCGAGCTTCTGCTGGCTTCTTCTTACTTCAGCAGGCCTTCGGCCTTCATCGCCGCTTGAACGGCGGGACGGGCGGCCACGCGCGCATGCCAGGCCTGGAGGTTGGCGAAACCCGAAATGTCGACGCCCGTGGGCTTGGCCCAGTTGGTGACGGTGAACAGGTAGCCATCGGCCACGCTGAACTGCTCGCCCATCAAATACTGCTTGTCGGCAAGCTGGCCGTCGAGCCATTGATAGCGCGACTTGAGCTTGTCCTTGAAGATGGCCTTGGCTTCTTCGGGCATGTTCGGGTTGAACAGCGGGCTGTAGCCCTTGTGCATCTCGGTGCCGATGAAGGTCAGCCATTCCTGCAGGCGGTAGCGCTGCAGCGTGCCGGCGGCCGGCGCGAGGTTCTTGGTAGGGGCCAGGTCGGCGATGTACTGGACGATGGCCGGGCCTTCGCGCAGGCGCGTGCCGTCGTCGAGCTCGAGCATCGGCACGTAGCCCAGCGGGTTGATGCCGTAGTAGTCGGTGCCGTCCTGCAGCTTGTGGGTCTTGGTGCTGGCCAGCACGGGCTCGAAGGCAAGGCCCGCCTCGTGCAGCGCGATGTGGGGCGAAAGGGAGCAGGCACCGGGCGAGTAATACAGCTTCATGCGAAGAAATCTCCAATGTTGGGAATATGGATAGCGGGAATCGATCCATCGACCCACGGGATGCTAGCGGGTTTGCGCGCTGGGCGTTTGTCCTACGGCCGCTCGCGCGGGGCGACTATCGGGGCGGCAGTGGCCGGTTCCTAAGCTCCCCCGCACGGCGGGCGAGGCTCGCCGCAAGGAGTTTTCAGATGTTGAAGTACGCGATTATTTTTGCCTTGATCTCGCTGGTGGCCGGGGTGCTGGGCTTCGGCGGCATTGCGGCAGGCGCAGCCGRCATCGCAAAGCTGCTGTTCGGGCTGTTCCTGGTCCTGGCGGTGGTGTTCGTGGTCCTGGCGGCGCTGGGGATTGGCGCGGTGAAAAAGGCGATCGACTGATGCAGCATCCGGCACCCGTCTGGCCGCGGCCCCGTCCGCTCGGCCTGCTGCTGCAGAGCCCGGCACATCGCGTGGTGCGCGTGCTGCTGGTGACGCAGACGCACTGGCAGCTTCCAGAGCATCGCTCGCGCCGGCGGCACGCCTGAGCGCCGCCGCTTTTTTGCTATTAAATCAATAGCAAACTGTCCAATCTACAAGAGGGTTTGGCCGAGATGCCGAGGCGGTTTAGGCGCCATTAACCATATTGCCCGCATTTCGAACGCAAACCGGCACCCCCGATTAAAATCGGTGCCCCCTTTGCGCAGCGCACGCGTCAGTAGTGCGCCCCCTCTTTCAAATGCTGTACCCCGAAGAATTCGATGTGATCGTCGTCGGCGGTGGCCATGCCGGCACCGAAGCCGCGCTGGCCGCTGCACGCATGGGCGCCAAGACGCTGCTGCTCTCCCACAACATCGAGACGCTGGGGCAGATGAGCTGCAACCCGTCGATCGGCGGCATCGGCAAGGGCCACCTCGTGAAAGAGGTGGATGCGCTGGGCGGTGCCATGGCCATTGCCACCGATGAGGCGGGCATCCAGTTCCGCATTCTCAATTCGAGCAAGGGCCCGGCGGTGCGTGCGACCCGCGCGCAGGCCGACCGCGTGCTGTACAAGGCCGCGATCCGCCATCGCCTGGAGAACCAGCCGAACCTGAGCCTGTTCCAGCAGGCCGTCGATGACCTGATGGTGGAGGGCGACCGCGTGGTCGGCGCCGTCACGCAGGTGGGCATTGCCTTTCGTGCGCGCACGGTGGTGCTCACCGCCGGGACTTTTCTCGACGGCCGCATCCATGTGGGCCTGGACAACTACCAGGCCGGCCGCGCGGGCGATCCGCCGGCGGTCAGCCTGTCGGCGCGGCTCAAGGAGCTCAAGCTGCCGCAGGGCCGGCTGAAGACCGGCACGCCGCCGCGGCTGGACGGCCGGAGCATCGACTTTTCGAAGTGCACCGAGCAGCCC
>NZ_JBFTPJ010000935.1:0-2281 GCF_056398445.1 Variovorax sp. 01T439_2 | reverse complement strand
GGCTCATCCATGACGAACACCACTCCAGCGAGCGCTTCGGGCAGTTGGACGTCGCGGCTGTTTGATCCCCACCCAAGGCGCGTGGATTCGGTGAGCACCAGACTCAGCCCGAACGTGATCAGAAGGAAGCTGCTTGCGTCGCGCTTATAAAGGTGACGCAGAAGCCCCGATTCAAAAATGGCCCCAACGGCCGCAGCGCTCAGCGCCGCGAGCAGAAGTCCGGCCCAGAAGTTACCGGCCCATTGGGCCGCCGAAATACCGACGTAAGCGCCAAACATGTACATCGCCCCGTGGGCAAAGTTCATGATGCGCATGATGCCGAAAATCAGCGTCAAGCCCACCGTGAGCATCGCGAGAAGCGATGCGAGGGATAGCGTGTTCAGCCCGAGGTTGAGCCAAAGTTGCAACACACTCATAGTGCGTCTTTCGTGAGGTTTGATGTTCTAGCGACGGGCGCAGCGGTCAACGCTCGCGTCAAAACGTGTCTTTGCGGCAGGCCGGAATGACTGCATCCGAGCTGAACGTTTCGATGATCTTGGGGAGTGGGTAACTCGCATCGGCACTCTTCTCCAGACGCGCGATAAAGACGCTTTGCTCGCCTTGCTGGTCGCAGCCACGCAGCTTCACCCGCCCCTTGACCGACTCGATCTCCAAGTCAACCAGCGCTTTCCTGACCGTCATCGCATCGACGGACTTGGCACGTCGCACCCCTTCTGCGAGCAGGCTCAAGCCTTGCCAGGTCTCGCCGTCGTACGTGTCCGGAATTTCGCTGTACTCGGCCCGGAAGATACGGTTGAACTCCCTGTTCTCGGCGGTATCGTATGAATAGTTGTACTGGCTCACGCCATACAACCCTACGCCGGCATCGCCCAGCGGTCGCGTATTCAACAGATCCAAGACCTCAGTCACGATTTGCATCTGCTCGCCCAGCCGGTATTGGCCAGCCTGCTTGAGGAAGGCAGTGGCGTCGTCGCCGCTCATGGCGACGTAAAGCACTTCCGGCTTGGCTTGACGGATGCGAGCGATGTAGCTGGAGTAGTCCTTGGTGCCCAGGGGCGTCAGGACGCTTCCCACCGTTTGCTTGCCCAGGCCGCCTATGAGCTGCTCGAACGTCGAAAGACTGTTCTTCCCCCAGGCGTAGTCCTGGGCGATAGTGAAGAACTTCATCTTGGGCGACTTGGCGAACCAGAGCGAGATCGCGCGGGCACGCATGGGACCGGAAGTGCAAGTGCGGAAAGCGTTGGGGACGAAGTTCTGCGCCGTCAGCGATCCAACACCGCTGATGCCTGCCAAGTACAGGGCGTTCCAATCTGCAAGGCGCGGCATGATGGCCAGGGATTCGCCGCTGGATATGACACCGGTGATCAACTTGACACCGCGGCCTTCGATCAGTTCGGAGGTCTTGCGTACGCACGCAGCGGGGTCCCCCTGCGTATCTTCGAAAAAGAACTCGACCTGACGACCGTCGATGCCGCCTTTGGCGTTTACCGTCTTCGCGAACAGTCGGCACGTGCGCTGGATCTGCGATCCAAGAGCCGACCAGTTGCCCGTGACGCCTGTCGGCACACCAATTCGCACTGCCTCCTTTGTTTGCGCCCACGCGGGCTGAAAAGTAGCCGCCAAACCTGCGCCTGCAGCGCCGGCCAAGAACCCTCTGCGATCGATAACCATGGTGTGCTCCTTGTGATTGCGAGGCAATGCTATATTCGCCATATACATCTGTCAACTAGGGTAGTTAAGGAATACAAGAGGCACTTTAATGGCGCAAAGCTTGCCTTTCTGGTGCACTCACACTTAGACACACCCGCAACCTGGACTCACGCGTATGACTTTGCCTTCCCCCCCTTCTCGTCCGATCTACATGGACTACATGGCGACGACCCCAACCGACCCGCGAGTGGTCGCCGCACTCCTTCCTTACCTTGGTGAGCATTTCGGAAATCCTGCCTCACGCAGTCATGTCTACGGGTGGGAGGCAGAAAGTGCTGTGGAGACGGCGCGCGCCCACGTCGCAAGTCTCTTAGGAGCCGATCCGCGTGAGATCGTCTGGACCTCTGGTGCCACCGAGGGCAACAACCTCGCCATCAAGGGTGCTGCTCACTTTTACAGCGGCAAGGGCAAGCACATCGTCACGCAGAAGACGGAGCACAAGGCTGTTTTGGACACGTGCAGAGAATTGGAGCGTGAAGGGTTCACGGTCACATACCTCGACGTTGAGAGCGACGGCCGCGTACGCATAGATTCGGTGCGAGAAGCCCTACGCGACGACACGATTCTGGTG
>NZ_JBFTPJ010000934.1:0-2283 GCF_056398445.1 Variovorax sp. 01T439_2 | reverse complement strand
GCCTTGCGCAGCGAAATCAAGGGGGAGGCCGAAGGCCGGAGGACATTCGCGGAGCAAGGTACCCCATCGGCGGGAGCGCGCCCCGAACAAAGAACCTCAAACACAAAGCGGCGAACAAGAAGAGATCCCATTCCTAACCCTTGTTGTCCATCGCCGACCGCAACCCATCGGACAGAAGATTGAAGGAGATCGATGTGATGAAGATCATCGCGCCCGGCAGCGCAGCGACCCACGGCTGCACATAGATCGCGGTGCGCAGCGTGTTGAGCATCAGGCCCCACTCCGGCTCCGGCGGCTTCACGCCCAGGCCCAGGAACGACAGGCCCGAGGCCAGGATCATCGACACCGCGATCAGGCTCGTCGCGTACACGAAGATCGGGCCGAGCACATTGCCCAGCACATGCACCCGCACGATCGTGAACGGGTTCGCGCCCGAGGCGCGCGCCGCCTCCACATAGTCGCGCGTGCGCACCTGCGTCGTCACGCTCTCGGCCACGCGCGCGATCTGCGGAATGAAGACGATGGTCAGCGAGATCAGCGAATTGACCACGCCCGCGCCCAGCGTGCCCGACAGCGCAATGGCCAGCAGCACCGAGGGAAAGGCGTAGAACACGTCGATGGTGCGCATGATCAGCGTGTTGGTGAAGCCGCCCGCATAGCCCGCAACGATGCCGATCACTGTGCCGAGCACGAAGGCGCAGATCACCGGCGTGATGCCGATGAACAGCGACAGCCGCGCGCCGACGATCAGGCGCGACAGCATGTCGCGGCCCAGTTCGTCGCTGCCCAGCGGCAGGCCCTCGGTGCCGATCGGCTTGAGCCGCTTGAGCATCGACGAGGCATAAGGATCGGCCGGCGCGAGCCACGGGCCGAACACGGCCAGGCCGATCAGCAGCAGAACCACCAAGGCGGCACCCATGGCGACCGGATCGCGCGTGAAGCGCAGCAGCGCCGAGGTCCAGTAGCCGCGCGAGCGCTGCATCGGCGGCAGCGGCTTCACGTCGGCGGCGGCGGAGGAAGAAGAGGGGATGGGCAGTGCGCTCATGGTGGTCATGCCCGCGCGATCCGCGGGTCGAGCATGGTCTGCAGCACATCGACCAGCAGGTTGAGCAACACGAAGAACAGCGCCAGCACCAGGATGGTTCCCTGCAGCAGCGGCAGGTCGCGCTGGAAGATCGCGGAGTTCAACAGAAAGCCGGTGCCGGGCCACGAGAACACGGTCTCGATCAGGATCGAGCCGCCCAGCAGGTAGCCCAGCTGCAGGCCCATCACCGCGAGCGCGGTGGGCGCCGCGTTCTTCACCATGTGGCGGAACACGCCGAAGTGCGTGAGGCCCTTGGCGCGCAGGCCGACGATGAATTCCTGGTCGAGGATGTCGGCCACCAGCGCGCGCACGGTGCGCGCGATGATGCCCATCGGGATCACCGACATCGTGAGGGCCGGCAGGATCAGGAACTGCAGGTGCGCCCAGTCCCAGGCCCAGTCGCTCGAGCCGCCCGGGCCCGCGCCGGTGGCGGGCAGCCACATGAGCTGCGACGAGAACACGATCACCATCACCATGCCCAGCCAGTAGTGCGGCACGCTCACGCCCAGCACCGACAGCATCGAGGCAAGGCGGTCGAGCCATGAGTTGCGGAAGTAGCCGGCCACGAAGCCGAACAGACAGCCCAGCACGAAGCCGATGAAGGTCGCCACCACCGCCAGTCGCAGCGTGTTGCCCACGGCCGTGAACACCTCGCCCGCCACGGCGCGGTTGCTCGCGATCGAGACGCCCAGGTCGCCATGCAGCGCGCGCCAGACCCACATCGCGAACTGCTCCGGCAGCGAACGGTTGAAGCCGTAGAGCTCGCGCAGCTGCGCCTGCAGGTCGGCCGAGGCGTCGGGCGGCAGGATCGACACCAGCGGATCGCCGGGCGCAATGTGCACGAGCAGAAAACACACCAGCGCCACGCCGACCATGATCGGCACGGCGTAGACGACGCGGCGCAGGAGGTAGGCCAGCATCAGTCCATCGTCATGGTTGCAATGTCGATGAACCAGCTTTTCGGCTGCACCACGTTCTTCACCTTGGCCGACATCGCGCGCGGACCCACGTCATGCGCGATCCAGACGAAGGGCGCGTCGTCCACGATGTGCGTATGCAGCCTGGCCAGCGCAGCGTCGCGCGCCTTGTCGTCGAAGCTGGTGCGCGCATCGGCCACGAGCTTGTCGACTTCGGCGTTGCCGTAGTAGCCCCAGTTGTTGGACACCGGCGGAAAGGCCTTGGTGCTCACGAAGCGCACC
>NZ_JBFTPJ010000933.1:0-2298 GCF_056398445.1 Variovorax sp. 01T439_2 | reverse complement strand
AGCTCGGGCAGCTCCACACCGAGGCCGAAACGCCCCAGTCCTTCTCGAGCAACTCCTGCGCCGCGAAGCTTTCGCGCAGGATCGTGCCGCTGCCCAGCAGCTGCACGGTGGGCGACTTGGCCTTCAGCGCCGGGCCCTGCCTGGACAGGTACATGCCCTTGATGATCTGCTCCTCGGTGCCGGGCTGCAGGCCGGGCATCGGGTAGTTCTCGTTCAGCAGCGTGAGGTAGTAGTAGACGTTGTCCTGCTTCTCGACCATGCGCTTCAAGCCATGGTGCAGGATCACGCCCACTTCGTGCGCGAAGGTCGGGTCGTAGCTCACGCAGTTGGGGATGGTGTTGGCCAGGATGTGGCTGTGGCCGTCTTCGTGCTGCAGGCCTTCGCCGTTGAGCGTGGTGCGGCCGGAGGTGCCGCCCAGCAGGAAGCCGCGCGCCTGCATGTCGCCGGCCGCCCAGGCCAGGTCGCCGATGCGCTGGAAGCCGAACATCGAGTAGTACACGTAGAACGGCACCATGATGCGGTTGTTCGTGCTGTACGACGTGGCCGCCGCGATMCAGCTCGACATGCCGCCGGCTTCGTTGATGCCTTCCTGCAGGATCTGGCCGGCCTTGTCTTCCTTGTAGTACATGACCTGGTCCTTGTCGACCGGGGTGTACTGCTGGCCAGCGGGGTTGTAGATGCCGATCTGGCGGAACAACCCTTCCATGCCGAAGGTGCGCGCCTCGTCCACCAGGATGGGCACCACGCGCGGACCCAGCGCCTTGTCGCGCAGGAGCTGCGTGAGGAAGCGGACGTAGGCTTGCGTGGTGGAGATCTCGCGGCCCTCGGCCGTGGGTTCCATCACCGACTTGAAGGTGTCCAGCGAGGGCACCGTGAAGCTCTCGTCGGCCTTGGTGCGGCGGTGCGGCAGGTAGCCGCCCAGCGCCTTGCGGCGCTCGTGCAGGTACTTCATTTCCGGTGTGTCGTCGGCCGGCTTGTAGAACGGCAGGTCGGCGATCTTGCTGTCCGGGATCGGGATGTTGAAGCGGTCGCGGAAGGCCATGATGTCCTCGTCGCTGAGCTTCTTGGTCTGGTGGACGTTGTTCTTGCCCTCGCCGATCTTGCCCATGCCGAAGCCCTTGACCGTCTTGATCAGGAGCACCGTGGGCTGGCCCTTGTGCTTCACGGCCGCGTCGAAGGCCGCGTAGACCTTCTGCGAGTCGTGGCCGCCGCGGCGCAGCTGCCAGATGTCGTCGTCGCTCATCTTGGAGACCATCTCGAGCGTGCGCGGATCGCGGCCGAAGAAGTGCTTGCGGACGTAGGCGCCGTCGTTGGCCTTGAAGGCCTGGTAGTCGCCGTCGTTGGTCTCCATCATGATCTTGCGCAGCGCACCTTCCTTGTCGCGCGCCAGCAGCGGGTCCCAGCCGCTGCCCCAGATCAGCTTGATGACGTTCCAGCCCGAACCGCGGAATTCGCCTTCGAGCTCCTGGATGATCTTGCCGTTGCCGCGCACCGGGCCGTCCAGGCGCTGCAGGTTGCAGTTGATGACGAAGATCAGGTTGTCCAGGCCTTCGCGCGCGGCCAGGCCGATGGCGCCGAGCGATTCGACTTCGTCCATTTCGCCGTCGCCGCAGAACACCCAGACCTTGCGGTTCTCGGTGTTGGCAATGCCGCGGGCGTGCAGGTACTTGAGGAAGCGGGCCTGGTAGATGGCCATCAGCGGGCCGAGGCCCATCGAGACGGTCGGGAACTGCCAGAACTCGGGCATCAGCTTGGGATGCGGGTAGCTGGAGAGGCCCTTGCCGTCGACTTCCTGGCGGAAATTGAGCAGCTGCTCTTCGCTCAGGCGGCCTTCGAGGTAGGCGCGGGCATAGATGCCGGGCGAGACGTGGCCCTGGATGTAGAGGCAGTCGCCGCCGTGGTTTTCGCTCTCGGCGTGCCAGAAGTGGTTGAAGCCGGCGCCGAACATGTTCGCCAGCGAGGCGAAGGAGCCGATGTGGCCGCCGAGGTCGCCGCCTTCGGCCGGGTGGTGGCGGTTGGCCTTGACCACCATCGCCATGGCGTTCCAGCGCATGTAGGCGCGCAGGCGCTCCTCGATCTCGAGGTTGCCGGGGCAGCGCTCTTCCTGGTCGGGCTCGATGGTGTTGACGTAGGCCGTGTTGGCGGAGAACGGCTTGTCGATGCTGTGCTGCCGCGCATGTTCGAGCAGCTGCTCGAGAAGGAAGTGGGCCCGTTCAGGTCCCTCGCTTTGGATGACGGAGGACAGTGCATCCATCCATTCACGGGTTTCCTGGGCGTCCGCGTCGTTCGCGGCCGAGC
>NZ_JBFTPJ010000932.1:0-2299 GCF_056398445.1 Variovorax sp. 01T439_2 | reverse complement strand
GCGGGACAACGTGCTCGAACTGCTGTTGCTGATCCTGGTCTTCTTCGGCCTCTTGACCTGGCTCGTGAGCCTGGTGGGCCGCTGGCTCGAGGAACGATTGAGGATGCCCGGCTATGGCCAGTGAGATCGCGCTTCCTCAAGGCAGCGCCCCGGCCATCGCCGCGGACGCCGGCACGCCCGCGTGGCGCAGGCCGTGGGCCCTGGCCGCGTGGGCCGCCTTGGCGCTCGTGGCTTTCTGGGCCGCCACCGGCACCACGCCCACGGCCTTCGTCCATCTCTGGACATGGCTGCCCGCGCTGCTGCGCGGCCTCCTGGCGAACATCGAGATCAGCGTGCTCGCAATGGTGCTGGGCACGCTGGCCGGGCTGCTGGTCGGGGCGCTGTCGCTCTCGCCGCTGCGGGTGCTGCGCGTCGCCGCGCGCTGGTATGTGCAGGTCTTTCGCAATGCGCCCGTGCTGGTGCTGGTCTATTTCACGACCTATGTGTTCCCGTTCGAGCTGCACCTGGTGTCGTGGACTTTTCCTTTCCCCGACTGGATCAAGGTGGTGCTGGGCCTGGCACTGCCGGCCAGCGCGAACGTGGCGGAGATCTTCCGCGGCGCGATCCAGTCGATCCCGAGCGCGCAGTGGGAGGCGGCGCAATCGCTGGCCTTCAGGCGCAGCGAGATCTTTCGCCTGATCGTGCTGCCGCAGTGCCTGCGCCGCATGCTGCCGCCGTGGATGAACCTCTATGCCAGCATCACCATGAGCACGGCGCTGGCCTCGCTGGTGGGCGTGCACGACGTGGTCGACACGGCACAGATCGCGAGCAACACGGTGGCGCGCACCGACTTCACCATCCTTGTCTATTTCACGCTGCTGGGCCTGTTCTTCGCCTGCTGCTATCCGATCGCGCGCGCCACCCGCGCGCTGGAGCGTCGCCATGACCGCCACTGATAGATCCTCCGCCACCACGGCTGCCGCACACGAAGCGCCGCTCGTGGCGCTGCGCGATGTGCACCTGCGTTTCGGTGCCAACGAGGTGCTCAAGGGCATCGACCTGGAGGTGCGGCGCGGCGAGGCCGTGTCCATCATCGGCCCCTCGGGGTCGGGCAAGTCGACCATCCTGCGCTGCATCACCGGCCTGCTGCGGCCGCAGCGCGGCGCGATCCGCGTGGGCGACACGCAGGTGGACGCGCTGCGCTCCGAAGCCGAGCTGATCGCGCTGCGCAAGCGCGTGGGCTTCGTGTTCCAGCARTACAACCTGTTCCCGCACCTCACCGTGCTGGAAAACCTGGTGATCGCGCCCACGCGCGTGGCGGGCCGCGACCGCGCCGCGGCACAGCGCGAAGCGCGTGCGCTGCTCGACAAGGTGAGGCTGTCGCACAAGGAGGCGGCCTATCCCGGCGAGCTTTCCGGCGGGCAGCAGCAGCGCGTTGCGATCGCGCGGGCGCTGGCGATGCGGCCCGAGCTGATGCTGTTCGACGAAGTGACCTCGGCCCTCGACCCCGAGACCGTCGGCGAGGTGCTGACCGTGATCCGCGACCTGGTGCAGGAGGGCCTGACCTGCGTGCTGGTGACGCACGAGATGCGCTTTGCCGAGGAGATCAGCGACCAGGTGTATTTCACCGAGGCCGGGGTCATCGTCGAGCACGGCCCTGCGCCGCGCATCTTCGGCCAGCCCGAAAGCGAGCGCACCCGCGCCTTCCTGCGCCGCGCGCTCGGCGAAGGCGCGCGCACGGCGCCTGCACGGCCCGCTCCCCTTCCTGAAGCGCTGCCCTTCGAGCGGCTGCGCTTTGCGCTCTGAACCCACCACTGCCCTCAAGCCATGACCACCACCCACAGCCTCTCCGGCACTGCATTGGCCGCCCGGCGCCGCGTCGCCGTCGACCAGGCACTGACCGATATCCGCGGCATCGCGAGCACGCAGCCCTTCGACCGCACCGTTCTTGCGCGCATCACGGCGCGCCTCGAAAAGCTCGCGCAGCAGACCGAGCTTTTCACCCGCACCGACTTTCCGCCGCCGGCCGCCACGGAAGGCGTGGGCGCCTCCACGCGCTACCGCCTGAACCCCGAGGACGGCGACGACGACATCGCGCTCTACCTGAACTCCATCAACCCGGGCAAGACCTCGATCCCGCACAACCACACGACCTGGGCGGCCATCGTGGCCGTCGAAGGGCAGGAGGAGAACCGCATCTACCGCCGCACCGACGATGGCCGCGACCCGGCCGTGGCCCGGCTGGAGCTCGACCGCGAAGTGACGGTTCAGCCCGGCACGCCGATCGCCTTCCTGCCCGACGACCTGCACAGCATCCACG
>NZ_JBFTPJ010000931.1:0-2302 GCF_056398445.1 Variovorax sp. 01T439_2 | reverse complement strand
GGCGCATCCGCACCGACCACGAAGGCCGCTACTGGTTCTGGTCGATCCGCCCGAGCTTCTATCCGATCCCGGTCGACGGGCCCGTCGGCCGCATGCTCGAAGCGATGGGCCGCCATCCGAACCGCCCCGGCCACATCCACATGATGGTCTCGGCGCCGGGCCATGTGCCCGTGACCACGCACCTGTTCGTGGCGGGCAGCCCGTACATCGAGTCCGATGCGGTGTTCGGCGTGCGGCCGCGGCTCGTCGTCGACTTCGAGTCGCATCCGCCGGGCCGCGCGCCGGACGGCAGGTCGCTGGAAACACCCTACTGGTCCGCGCACTACGACTTCCGCCTCGAACCCCGACACGCCTGAAAGACCACGCCCATGAAAATCGGAAAGTCCACCGTCCCGCGCACCGCCATCTGCACCTCGGACGAACACACCATCGTCGTGCGCGGCCAGGACCTGTGCCGGGAGCTGATCGGGCACCTGTCGTTCACGGATTATTTCTTCCTGCTGCTCACCGGGCGCCGCCCCGATGCCGCGTGCAGCACGGTGCTCGACGCCACGCTGGTGGCGATTGCCGAGCACGGCCTTGTGCCGAGCGTGCAGGCCAGCCGCATGACCTTTGCGGCCGCGCCCGATGCGCTGCAGGGCGCGGTGGCGGCCGGCATCCTCGGCTGCGGCTCCGTCATCCTCGGTGCTTCCGAAACCGCGGGCCGGCTGTTCATCGACGTGGCAGCGCGCGTGGATGCGGGCGCCACGCTGCCGCAGGCCGCCGCCGCGGCCATCGCCGAACTCAAGGCCGCGCGCGCCGCGATCCCCGGGTACGGCCATCCGCTGCACAAGGAACGCGATCCGCGCGTCGACCGGCTGATCGACGTGGCGACGCAGGCCGGCGCCGACCTGCGCTATGTGCGCATCGCGCAGGCGCTGGAAGAGGCGATCCCGGGCATCGTGGGCAAGGACCTGCGCATGAACGTCTCGGCGGCGATTCCGGCGGTGCTGCTGGGCGTGGGCTTTCCGGTGGCGTCGCTGCGCGGCGTGCCGATCCTCGCGCGCACAGCGGGGCTGATCGCGCATCTCGCGGAAGAGGCCGAGACGCCGAGCGGCTTTGCGCTGTCCTACCAGGCCACGCGCGAGCTGCAGTACGAAGGCGCCGTGCCCGCGGGCTTCGGGGAGGCGCGGTGACGAAGCGTCGCGCCATCCTGGCCGTTGCCGCAGCAGCAATGCTGGCGCAGGGCGGCAGCAGCGCATGGGCGCAGGCAGGCGACGCGCGCCCCTTCAAGCTGGTCGTGCCCTTCGCGGCCGGCACCACGACCGACATCGTGGGACGGGTGCTGGCCGAAGCCCTCGGGCGCCAGCTGTCGCAGGCGGTGATCGTCGACAACCGGCCCGGTGCGGGCGGCGCCATCGGCAGCGAACTGGTGGCCCGCTCGGGGGCGGATGCACACACCGTGCTGCTGGGCACCGTCGGCACGCATGCCATCAACGCAACGCTCTACAAGCGCCTGTCCTACCAGCCGCAGCGCGACTTCGTGCCGCTGGGCTTCGTCGGCGCCACGCCCACGCTGCTGGTCGTGCCCGCCGCCGCGCCGTGGAAGACGGTGGCCGATCTGCGCCAGGCCAGCGGCAAGTCGGTGAGCTTTGCCTCGGCCGGCAACGGCACCTCGGGGCACCTGGCGGGCGAGCTGCTCAACCTGCGGCTCGGCAAGGACTTCGTGCACGTGCCCTACCGCGACGGCGCCCAGGCGCTCACCGAGGTGATGGCGGGGAACGTGCAGTTCATGTTCTATCACCCGGCCGCCGTGCTGCCGCAGATCCGCGCCGGCAGGCTGCGCGCGCTGGGTGCATCGAGCGCCCGGCGAAGCATGGCCGCGCCCGACGTGCCCACGCTGGCCGAGCAGGGCATTCCGGATTTCGACCTGGTCGCATGGTTCATGTTGTATGCGCCGGCCGACATGCCCGCCGCGCAGCGCGACCGCCTGCGCGAGGCCACGCAGGCGGTGCTCGCGCAGCCCGCGGTGCGCGACAAGCTCGCGGCCCAGGGCATCGAGCCGATGGCGATGAACGCATCGGACATGGCCGCCTTCGCCGCGGCCGAGATCGCGAAGTGGGGCGAGGCCGTGCGCCGCTCCGGCGCGCAGGTGGATTGAAGAAGACAGAACACCCCAACAAACGGGCACCCCATAGCCCAAGGAGACAAGCCATGCGTTCGACAAAAAACCTCGTCAAGAAAATGCTCGGCCTGGTGCTGGGCCTTGCCGGCATGCTGGCCACGGGCCATGCAAGCGCCCAGGCCGCGGAGTGGCCCACCA
>NZ_JBFTPJ010000930.1:0-2304 GCF_056398445.1 Variovorax sp. 01T439_2 | reverse complement strand
TCGCCGTCTCGATGGCGGTGGCACGCGCCGCGGCCGAGGAGTCGGGCCTGCCGCTGTACCGCTACTTCGGCGGCATGGGCGGCATGCAGCTGCCGGTGCCGATGATGAACGTCATCAACGGCGGCGCGCACGCCAACAACAGCCTGGACCTGCAGGAGTTCATGATCATCCCCGTGGGCGCGCCGAGCTTCCGCGAAGCCGTGCGCTACGGCGCCGAGGTGTTCCATGCGCTCAAGAAGATCCTGGGCGACCGCGGCATCAGCACGGCCGTCGGCGACGAAGGCGGTTTCGCGCCCAGCGTCGAAAGCCATGAAGCGGCCATCCAGCTGATCCTCGAAGCCATCGACAAGGCCGGCTTCGTGGCGGGCGAGCAGATTGCGCTCGGCCTGGACTGCGCCGCGAGCGAGTTCTACAAGGACGGCAACTACGTGCTCTCGGGCGAGAACCTCACGCTCTCGGCCGGCAACTGGGCCGACATGCTGGCCACCTGGGTCGACAAGTACCCGATCATCAGCATCGAGGACGGCATGCACGAAGGCGACTGGGACGGCTGGAAGCTGCTCACCGAGCGCCTGGGCAAGCGCGTGCAGCTGGTGGGCGACGACCTGTTCGTCACCAACACCAAGATCCTGCAGGAAGGCATCGACAAGGGCATTGCCAATTCGATCCTGATCAAGATCAACCAGATCGGCACGCTGACCGAGACCTTCGCCGCCATCGAGATGGCCAAGCGCGCGGGCTACACGGCCGTCATCTCGCACCGCTCGGGCGAAACCGAGGACAGCACCATCGCCGACATCGCGGTGGGCACCAACGCGGGCCAGATCAAGACCGGCTCGCTCTCGCGCTCGGACCGCATCGCCAAGTACAACCAGCTGCTGCGCATCGAGGAAGACCTCGGCGACATCGCCAGCTACCCCGGCCGCGGCGCGTTCTACAACCTGAAGTAGCACGCGAAGCCKGCGGCATGCGCTCGCGCCTCGTTCCACCCATCGTGCTGTTGCTGCTGCTGGTCATCCTGCAGTGGCAGCTGTGGAACGGGCGCGGCAGCGTGCGCGACGTGGCGCAGCTGCAGTCCAAGCTGGCCGACCAGAAGGCGGCCAACGCCAAGGCCGTGGTCAACAACGAGCGGCTGGCCTCCGAAGTCAACGACCTCAAGATCGGCCTCGAGATGGTCGAAGAGCGTGCGCGGCAGGAGCTGGGCATGGTCAAGCCCAACGAAGTGTTCGTTCAGGTCACGCACTGAATATGGCCCCCACGCTCGGCACTGCGTGTCCTCGCTGCCCCCCGAGGGGGCCGCTCGCACGTTGGGGCGGCCCGGCGGCGCTCGACGCCTGACGCGCTGATGCCCGAGTTCTTCTCGGCCCCCGCATTCGCGCTCTGGGGCTCACCGGTCAGCTGGCTCGAACTCGTGGCGGCGGTGCTGGCGGTTGCGATGGTCGGCTGCAACATGCGCGAGATCCATTGGGGCTGGCCACTGGCGATCCTCAGTTCGCTGCTTTACGTGGCCGTGTTCGCGCAGGCACGCATCTACGGCGACGCCTCGCTGCAGGTGTTCTTCGCAGTCGTCGCGCTCTGGGGCTGGTCGCAATGGCTGCGCGGCCACCGCGCCGATGGCAGCGCATTGCGCGTGAGCCGGCTTTCGCCGCGCGGCGTGGCGCTGGCACTCGCGGCCTGCGCACTGGCATGGCCCGCGGTCGCGCTTTTCCTGCGCCGCTTCACCGACACCGACGTGCCCTGGTGGGACKGGTTCTCGACCGGGCTCAGCCTCGTCGGCCAGTTCCTGCTCGGGCGCAAGTTCATCGAGAACTGGCTGGTGTGGCTGGCGGTGAACGTCGTGAGCGTGGGTCTCTTCATCCACAAGGGGCTGTGGCTCACGGTCGGGCTCTACGCCGTGTTCGCGGTGCTCAGCGTGGCGGGCTTTCTTGCGTGGCGTGCGCGCATGCACGGCGGGGCGGCAGCGCGCGCATGACACCCACCTTGCCGACCGGATGCGTGATTGCGCTGCTCGGTGCCGAGAGCACCGGCAAGACCGAACTCGCGCGCGCGCTCGCGCAACGCCTGCAGGAACGCGGCATTGCCACCACGCTGGTGGGCGAATACCTGCGCGAATGGTGCGAGCGCGAAGGCCGCACGCCGCGCCCCGACGAGCAGCGGGCCATTGCAGAGGAGCAGACGCGCCGCATCGAAGCCGCGGCCGCTTCGGGCGTGGTGGTGGCCGACACCACGGCCCTCATGACCGCGGTCTACAGCGAACTGCTGTTCGGCGACACCTCGCTGCATGCTGGCGCGCTGGCGGCGCAA
>NZ_JBFTPJ010000929.1:0-2305 GCF_056398445.1 Variovorax sp. 01T439_2 | reverse complement strand
GTCAACCACGGCGTGGTCACGCTGACGGGCCATCTCGGCAGCTGCGCCGAGAAGCTCGCGGTGGAACAGGCCGCGCAGCGCGTCAGCGGCGTGAAGGCGCTGGCCATCGAAACCTCGGTGAAGCTGGCCGCCGGCTTCGAACGCACCGATGCCGACATCGCACAGGCTGCCGGGCACGCGCTCGAATGGAACGTGCAGGTGCCCCGCGACGCGGTGCGGCCGATGGTCGAGGACGGATGGGTCACGCTGACCGGCGAAGTCGAGTGGGACTACCAGCGCCAGGCCGCGGAATCGACGGTTCGCAACCTGCTGGGTGTCACCGGCATCACGAACCTGGTGAGGATCAAGCTGCAGCGGTGTTCCGCGGACGTGGAACGGCAGGTGCAGGACGCGCTCATCCGCGTGTTCCACGACGCGCCGCGGCAGGTGGCGGTCGACGTGAACGGCTCGCAGGTCGTGCTGCGCGGCAAGGTGCGTTCCTGGGCGGAGCTGGACGCGGTGCGCGGCGCCGCCTGGTCCGCGCCGGGGGTGGTTTCGGTGGTCAACGAACTGGCCGTGGAAGCCTGAGGAGGGAACGCAAGGCCCCATGCAAACCGCGCGGGAATGACGGGCTGCGCACAAGGCCTGCGTGCTACGCTTGTACGGTTCTTAACAATGCTGTGACATTCGGCCTCGAATCCACGCTTTCCGAATGAAATCCGCCTTTCATATCGCGGTACTCGACGACGAGATCGACATCACGCAGCTGCTGGCCAACTACCTCCAAAGCCACGGTTTTCGCGTCACCCAGTTGCACAACGGCCCTTCCTTGATGGCACTGATGGACAGCGACCCGGCCGACCTCGTGCTGCTCGACCTCGGGCTGCCCGGCGAGGACGGCTTCTCCATTGCCCGCCGCATGCGCGAGAACTGGCGCTGCGGCCTGGTCATCGTCACCGGCCGCGGCGATGCGGTGGACAAGGTCGTCGGCCTGGAGGTGGGCGCGGACGACTACGTGACCAAGCCCTTCGACCTGCGCGAGCTGGTGGCGCGGGTCAAGGCGGTGCTCAGGCGCCTGGCGCCGGACGACGCACCGGTGGCCGTGCCCGCATCGTCCAGGCCCGCCGGTCTTGCCTCTGCCGACCGGCTGCGCTTCGCCGGCTGGCAGCTCGATCTTGCGGCACGCAGCCTCACGAACCCGCAGGGACAGAACGTGGCGCTCACCGGTGGCGAATTCGACCTGCTCTGCGCTTTTGCGCGGCACCCGGGGCGCGTGCTCTCGCGCGACTTCCTGCTCGAGCAGACGCGCGGACGCGAAGCCAGCCCTTTCGACCGCACCATCGACGTGCAGGTCGGCCGGCTGCGCAAGAAGATCGAGGCCGATCCGGACGAGCCGCAGATCGTCAAGTCGGTGCGGGGCGCGGGCTACATCCTGGTTCCGCCCGTCACGCAGGGCTGAGCCGATGAACCCGCCCTCTTCCCCGGTCGCCCCCACCCTTCCGGGACTGCCCTCGGGCGTTGAAGAGAGCAGCGTCTTTCGTTCGCTCTTCGTTTCCTACCCTGACTCGCTGCTGCTGGTCGACCAGGCCGGCCGCATCGTGCTGGCCAACCCCGCGGCAGCCAGCCTGCTGGGCTACGCGGTCGACGAGCTGGTGGGCCTGAACGTCGATGCGCTGGTGCCCGACAGCATCCGCCCGCGCCACGCCTCCTACCGCGAGGCCTACGGCCGCGCGCCGCGCCCGCGGCCCATGGGCACGCAGATGGAGCTGGTCGCCAAGCGCAAGGACGGCAGCGAGGTGATGGTCGAGATCGCGCTCAGCCCGCTGCAGAGCCAGGGCCTGCCCTTCGTGGTGGCCGCCATCCGCGACATCGGCGCCTATCCCCGCGTGAAGCAGGCGCTGCAGCGGGCGCGCTACAGCGACTACCTCGCGCAGCTGGGCCGCCTGGCCGTGGACACCCGCGACCTGCAGGTGGTGCTCGACCACGTGCCCGCCATGGCCGCGGAAGCGCTGGAGGTCGAGGTGGCCGTGGTGCTGCTGCTGGAGAACAGCCGCCTCGAATTCCGCGTGGCGAGCGGCGTGGGCCTGGTGCCCGGAGAAGAAATCGGCGCGCGCATTCCCAGCCATGCGAACACGCCGCCGGGTTTCGTGTTTGCCGAGGGGCGGCCGGTGGTGGTGGCCGACTACGGCAACGAGCGGCGCTTCGCGGTGCCGCAGGCGTATCTCGATGCCGGGCTGGTCAGCGCGCTGGCCGTGCCCTTCTACGACCGGGGCCGGTTCATCGGCGTGCTGGCCGAGCGATCGCGCGAGGCCAAGCGCTTTGGCGA
>NZ_JBFTPJ010000928.1:0-2313 GCF_056398445.1 Variovorax sp. 01T439_2 | reverse complement strand
GTGCATGCACTGCGGGAACGAAGGCCGGCGCGGAATCGGTCCAGTAGGAGTCGAGCTTCATGGCGAGGGGCCTGTGCTGGATGAAAAAAAGATCAGAGACCGACGACGCCTGGCAGGCCGCCGATGTCCTGGATCTCGGTGTAGCGGTAGGCCGGGTTGCCCGGGCCATGGCCGCGGTTCACGAACACCTTGTTGACGATGCCGATGTCGTCGGCCGACATCAGGTCGTAGCGCAGGCTGGACGACACGTGCAGCACGTCTTCCGGGTTGCAGCCGAGCGAGTCGAGCATGTATTCGAAGGCCTGCAGCCGCGGCTTGTAGGCCTGGGCCTGCTGCGCGGTGTAGACGCGGTGGAAGGGCGCGCCGAGCATGGCCACGTTCTTCTGGATCTGGTCGTCCGAGGCGTTGGAGAGGATGACCAGCGGGATTTCCCTGGCCACCTTGGCCAGGCCCGCGGCCACGTCGTCATGCGGGCCCCAGGTGGGCACGGCGTCGTAGTAGGCCTGGCCGTCGCTGTCGAAGTACTGGATCTTCCATTTCTTGCACAGGCGCCGCACCGCATTCTTCAGCACCACCTCGTAGGGCTGCCAGGCGCCCAGCACTTCGTCGAAGCGGTAGGCGGTGAAATCGGTGACGAACTGCGCCATCTGCTCGGGCCGGATGCGGTCGGCGAAGAGGTCGGTGGTCAGCTCCTTCATGCGGAACCGGGTGAGGGTGCCGTAGCAGTCGAAGGTCACGTACTTGGGGCGGAAGGTCATGGTCTCGAATCCTCTGTGAAGGGTGGCAAATGCGACAAACTCATTACGAAGCGATTGCAGCACGCCATTGCTCGGTGCATGTAGGGAAAAACGGCGCCTGGCGAAACGAAGCTGCGGTTTGCGGGGGCGCCGACGGCATGCCGTGCGGCGTGCCCTGCGTGCGTGCAGCCATGCACCTTGGTGCGCCGCGGCAGGGCCGAAGAGCACGCTTTTGAAGCGCAGCCTGGCGTCGGCCAACTGGCGTTCCAGGTCCTTGCCGACGGGTGTTTCGCGGATCGAAGGCTTGCATGGCGGGGATCGTGGAAAGTGGCGGTCGATCCTAGGCAGGTTGGCACAGCATTTGTGTGCGTATGCGGCCGCACCGCCGCAGCGAATTGCGAAACCGGGGTGTGCTGCAACCGAAGCTTGCAARTTGCGAAAGAGGCCCTTTTCGCGCTGGTGCGGCGCCGCAATGTCGTCCAAGATGGATGCGCCATTCCGCCGCAACAGAGAGTTTTCCCTATGCCTGAACCCACTTCGAACGCACCCGCCATGGATGGCGTGGTGCTCAGGCCGATGACGGCCGCCGACCTTCCACAGGCGCATGCGCTCTCGGCCGAACTGCGCTGGCCGCACCGTCCCGCGGACTGGGAGCAGGTGTTCCCGCATGCCGATGGCATCGCGGTGGAGCGCGACGGCGAGATCATCGCGACCGGCCTGCGCTGGCGCTGGGGCCAGCGCCACGCCACCATCGGCCTGGTGATCGTCACGCCCGCCTGCCAGGGCCGCCGCATCGGCCATCGCCTGATGAGCGCGCTGCTCGATGGGCTCGAAGACCGCACGGTGCTTTTGCACGCCACCGCGGAAGGGCGCGGACTTTATGAGCGGCTCGGTTTTGTGCGCGCGGGCGAGGTGCGCCAGCACCAGGGCATTGCGCAGCCGGCGCCTCTGGTTGCGCTGCAGCCCGGCTGGCGCCTGCGGCCCGCGGGCCTCAACGAGCTGCCGGCGCTGCAGGCGCTCGACGCGGCCGCGCGAGGCATGCCGCGCGATGCGCTGGTCGCCGAGCTGCTGCAAAGCGCCGATGCCTGCGTGGTGCTCGACCACGACAACGAGCCGAAGGGTTTTGCGATGCTGCGGCGCTTCGGCCGCGGCCATGCGATCGGCCCGGTGGTCGCGCCCGATGCCGAGGGTGCGAAGGCGCTGATTGCGCACCTTGCAGGTTTGAACGCGGGGCACTTCACGCGCATCGACATCGACTTCGACAGCGGCCTGGCCGAATGGCTCGAGAGCATCGGCCTGCTGCGCGTGGATGCGCCGACGACGATGGTGCGGGGGGAGCCGCTTGCTGTTGCGTCGCAGGGGCCGTCGCTGTTTGCTCTTGTTACTCAGGCTGTTGGATAGTTTTTTTCAGGGCGCGCTCCCGCCGACGGGGTACCTTGCTCCGCGAATGTCCCCCGCCTTCGGCTCCTCCTTGATTTCGCTGCGCAAGGCACCCCATCGACGGGAGCGTTGCAAAGAGCGGTCGTTGATCAGCGGCACACCAGCAGCGCGCCCCAGTGCACGGAGCATCGGGTGC
>NZ_JBFTPJ010000927.1:0-2316 GCF_056398445.1 Variovorax sp. 01T439_2 | reverse complement strand
ACCGCGTGGCGCCGCCCGCCGACCTCGCGGCCGATGCGCGCGTGCAGTTCGTGCAGGGCGACCTGTACGAGCAGGCCACCGGCGGCGCGCTGCCGCTGGCCGACACGCACGCCGTGTTCCACCTGGCCGCSGCSGTSAGCGGCGAATGCGAGGCCGAYTTCGACCTGGGCATGCGCAGCAACCTGGACACCACGCGCGCGCTGCTCGACGCCTGCCGACGCGCGGGCCATGCGCCGGTGTTCGTGTTCTCCAGCTCGGTCGCGGTGTTCGGCGATTCGCCCGAGCAGCGGCTGCCCGCGGTGATCGAGGACGCCACCTTGCCGACGCCGCAGAACAGCTACGGCATCCAGAAGTTCATCGGCGAGCAGCTGGTGGCCGACTTCACGCGCAAGGGTTTCGTGCAGGGCCGCAACGTGCGGCTCATGACGGTCTCGGTGCGGCCGGGCCGGCCCAACGGCGCGGCCTCCAGCTTCCTGAGCGGCATGCTGCGCGAGCCGCTGGCGGGCGAACGCGCGCGCTGCCCCGTGGCGCCAGAAACGGCAGTCGCGCTCGCATCGCCCGGCAACACCGTCGCGGGCATCGTGCGCGCGGCCACGGCCAGTGCCGCCGAATGGGGCGCACGCACCGCCGTCAACCTGCCCGCGCTGACCACCACCGTGCGCGAGATGGCCGATGCGCTCGAACGCATCGCCGGCAAGGACGCCACCGGGCTGATCGACTGGGAACCCGACGCGGCCATCGCGAAGATCGTGACCAGCTGGCCCAGCCGCATCCACGCCGCGCGCGCCGAGGCGCTGGGCCTCGCGGCCGACGCGAGCTTCGACGCCATCCTGCGCGACTACGTGCGCGAGAACCCGCAGGCGGTGAAGCTGCCTGTCGTCGCCACCAAGGACTGAGCCATGGCCAAGTTGCTGCTCGGCTGCATCGCCGACGATTTCACCGGCGCGACCGACCTCGCCAACAACCTCGTGCGCGCCGGCATGCGCGTGGTGCAGGCGATCGGCGTGCCCGCCACGCCGCTYGATGCGGAAGTCGATGCGGTGGTGGTCGCGCTCAAGTCGCGCACCATCGCACYGGCCGAGGCCATCGCGCAATCGCTCGATGCGCTGCGCTGGCTGCAGGCGCAGGGTGCGCAGCAGATCTACTTCAAGTACTGCTCCACCTTCGACAGCACGCCGCAGGGCAACATCGGCCCGGTGACCGAGGCGCTGATGGAGGCGCTGAAGTGCGGCTTCACCATTGCCACGCCCGCCTTTCCCGACAACAAGCGCACCGTGTTCAAGGGCTACCTGTTCGCCGGCGAGGTGCTGCTCAATGAGAGCGGCATGCAGAACCATCCGCTCACGCCGATGACCGACCCGAACCTGGTTCGCGTGCTGCAGGCGCAGTGCACGCGCAAGGTCGGGCTGATCGACCACGCAGTGGTGGCGCGCGGCGCGGCGGCCGTCACGGAGCGCATCGAGCAGCTCCAAGGCGAGGGCGTGTCGGTCGCCATCGTCGACGCGGTGTCGAACGACGACCTGCTGCGCCTGGGTCCGGCGCTCGCGAAGATGCCGCTGGTCACGGCCGGCTCGGGCGTGGCCATCGGGCTGCCGGCCAACTTCGGCCTTGCGCCGTCGTCGCAGGCCAGTGCGCTGCCGGCGGCCGGCGGACTGCGCGCCGTGGTGTCGGGCAGCTGCTCGCTGGCCACCAACCGGCAGGTGCTCGACTTCATCCAGCGCGGCGGCGCGGCGCTGGCCGTCGATCCGCTGCGCATTGCCGCGGGCGTGGATGTCGCGGCCGAGGCATTGGCCTGGGCCGCGCCGCTGGTCGAGAAGCAGCCGGTGCTGGTCTATTCCACGGCCGAGGCCGGCGCCGTGAAATCGGTGCAGGGCAAGCTCGGTGTCGAGGAGGCCGGCGCAATGGTCGAGCGCACCATTGCCGCGATTGCGCGCGGCCTGGTCGAGCGGGGTGTGCGCCAGCTGGTGGTGGCGGGCGGCGAAACCTCCGGTGCCTGCGTTCAGGCACTGGGCATCGCGCAGATGCAGATCGGCCCGCAGATCGATCCGGGGGTGCCGTGGTGCCATGCGCGCACGGATGTCGAAGGCTTGCCGGTGCACATTGCGCTGAAGTCCGGGAACTTCGGGGGGGATGACTTCTTCACCAAGGCCTTTACAGTGCTTGGATGATGTTCATGCTCGGTGTCTTTTCAGGGCGCGCTCCCGCCGACGGGGTACCTTGCTCCGCGAATGTCCCCCGCCCTTCGGGCTCCTCCTTGATTTCGCTGCGCAAGGCACCCCATCAGCGGGAGCGTTGCAAAGAGCGGTGGTTGATCAG
>NZ_JBFTPJ010000926.1:0-2322 GCF_056398445.1 Variovorax sp. 01T439_2 | reverse complement strand
CGCCTTGGGAGCAAGGGGTCATGTACGACCGAGCGCTGCAGGAAGGACTTTTTCCGTCCATGCGCCAGCTGGCCGAGACCTTGGGCTGCAATACTGCGACCGTCAGCCGTGCCGTCGCGCTTGCACGGCTCCCCGACGAAATTGTTGTTTTGTTTGCCTCCCCTATGGACTTACAAACCCGTTGGGCCGCGCCGCTGACCAAACTAGCCTCCGAAGGATTGCAGGTCGGTCTCGAACAGGCCCGCACGCGTCTGAAGGGAAATCCGCGGATGACTCCGTCCGAGATCTTTGCGGCGCTCACTGCGACAGATTCAGCAGCCGGAAATCGGAGGTTCAATGCCAATCCGGAGACATCGACCCTTTGCCTCGGTGGTCGACGAATCGGAGAAGTCTTGCAGGACGCAAAATCCGGAACGACGGTTCGCTTCTACGAGAAGTTGCCGCTGCCCATGTTCAGCGCTGTAGCGCAGGGCATTCAGCGCGCGTTGGACAAGTTTTGAGAGCCGTGCCCAACGTCACACCCAATCAACCGCTAGCAGCAGCAGCGGAGCTGCCACTGGTGCTCGATCTCGCCCGACAGATCTTCGACGTGATCGACGGGCGCCAAGCCCTGTCACCGACGAAGTTCATCGAGATGGTGGACCTGGATCTTGATGCCTTCGCTATCAACGCGCACGTCCATCGAAGCACGATCACTCGTTCGCCCACGGCACAAAACATCCAGTCGCATATCCGCGCGACCTTGCAAGTACTTGCTGCCGTGATGAAGACATCGGGAGGCGACCTCCAGCCCGCCATCTTCTGGTACAGGAATGAGTCGCTCGCCGCGTTTGATCACAAGACGGCTGAAGCGCTGGTGGCTGAAGGCCGGGCCGCCGACGTGCTCGATCTACTGGCGTCCTACCAGACCGGGTTTGTGGGGTGAGCAGCCTTGAGCTGATCGTTGACCGATGGACGACACCGCACATATCGATCTGATGCCCGAGCCGTCGGCGCCCAAGCTGATGTTCTTCGGCGATCCGCACGGAGACTTCGAGCCGGTGATCGCCGCGGTCGAGGGCTACCGGCCCGAGGCAATCGTCCTGCTCGGCGATCTCCAGCCTCGCCAGCCACTGCACGTCGAGCTGCAGCCGATCTTGGATCGCACCGGAGTCTGGTTTATCCACGGCAACCACGACACCGATGCCGACGCCGACTACGACCACCTGTGGGGATCGGAGCTCGCGGATCGCAACCTGCATGGCCGCATCGTTTCCATCGCTGGCTACCGGGTGGCGGGACTGGGCGGCATCTTCCGCAGCAAGATCTGGGACCCGCGGCGCCCGATCGAAGCCTCGTTCTTTTCGGACATTCATCCCCGGATTCTCGGCGTCACGCCGCCGCGCGGTGCCGGCGCTCCCCATTCATTCGCGCACCGCGAAGGCGAAATCCTCTCCTGGCTGCAGGCCCACGGCGCCTCCGGCGAACCCTGGGTCGCGCTCGACGACGCCGAGTGGCAATTCGACCGCCACAATGACCGGCTGGTGGTCTGCGGGTCCTTCGTGGGCTTCGACGCCGAAGCCTGCGCTGCCTTGCGCGCCCACTTCGAAAGGACCCACTCGTGAAGCTATTGATTCTCTCCGACCTGCATCTCGAGTTCGCACCTTTCAAGCCGGTGCCTGATCTCGAGTTCGACCTCGTCATCCTCGCCGGCGACATCCATTCGCCGGCCAAGCGGGCCATCGAGTGGGCGATGACGCGCCTTCCCGGCAAACGCGTGATCTACGTGCCCGGCAATCACGAGTACTACGGCGGCCGGCTGGGCACGACGCTGGCCGCTGCGCGCACCACCTCCGAAGGCAGCCATGTGCACCTGCTCGACGGCGACGAGCTCGTGATCGATGGCGTGCGCTTCCTCGGCGCGACGCTCTGGACCGATTTCGCGCTCGCGATTGAGGCACCCGAAGGGCGGGTCAGCGACGTCCCATGGGCGATGAAGCAGGCGACCAGCGTGCTGAACGACTACGCGCTGATCCGCACGGTCGACGACACGTCCGAGCCCAACACCTGGGGGGACATACTGGGCAGGCCGCTCCAGGCGGCCGACACGCTGCAGATCCACCAGGCCCAGCGGGCATGGCTGCAGGCGAAGCTCGCTGAACCGTTCGACGGTCGAACAGTGGTGGTGACGCACCATGCGCCGCACCGCGGTTCGCTCTCGGCGCAGTATGCCGACGACTGGGTGTCGGGCGCGTTCGTGAGCGAGCTGCCCCACGACTTCTTCGAGGTGCCTGTGCTCTGGGTGCATGGCCACACCCACCAGAGCTTCGACTACCGAGTCCG
>NZ_JBFTPJ010000925.1:0-3790 GCF_056398445.1 Variovorax sp. 01T439_2 | reverse complement strand
CCTTACCCGCCACCGCGGTGACCGCTTGCGCCCGATGCCCGAAGTCGATGACCTTCTCGGGATGTCCCACGGCGAATATCTGGTCCTGACCCTGGTGGCCGTTGTCCGTGGAAAGGGTGGCATACCCTTTCGTCAGGCCGGAGCCCATGTCCGGGTACATGATGGAGCCGGAACTACCCGAGCCGCCGATGGCCAGGAATCTCTCGTTCCAGAAGCCGAGCGCCGGCATCCAGATCTCGGACGTGATCTCCGAGTCGGCGGACGGCCTGGACGTGAGTTGCACACGGCAAAAGGGCTGCGTCAGGGCGGTTGACGAACCGGGCGGGACGAATCCCGCCGGAAGGTATGCCGCGGCGTTAACGGCGCTGCCTTCAAGTCTCAAGTCTTTGGCAAGGGCTTGGCATGCCTGCGCGGCGTTTGTTTCGACGAGCCGAGGCGCCTGCAATGAAGCGCTGCCGCCACATGACGCAAGTAGCAAAGCCGCCGCTCCTGCAACAAGGCAGCGCGCTGGGGAAATTGACACTTGGCAGTCTCCTAGAGAAAAAGCGGATGGCAGAAGCGGCTCAAGGACGTTCGCGGTCGCCAAGGAATGCACCTTGCTGAACCAGCCGGTCCTGCAACTTCCGGTTGCTCAGGTCATACAGCGAGCAGCCGTCTCGCAGTGCCAGAGCGGCCGCAGTGCCGGCTGCTTGGCCCATCACCAAGCAGGCACCCGTCACGCGGGCCGCAGACTGACCATCGTGAGTCATGGAAGCGCAGCGCCCGGCGACCAACAGGTTTTCCACGCCATGCGCGCTTGACCGGCGCGGCAACAGCATGCGATACGGCAATTGGTTGTAGCCGCGACAGTTGGGGATGGGAGGCCACATCCACTGCACATCACCGGCGACATGCTTCTCGAGCGGCCAGCCGTTGACACCGATGCTGTCGTCGAAATCCGCGCATCCCAGGACATCGTCCGCGGTCAACATGTATTCGCCCACAAGGCGCCGTGTTTCCCGGATACCGAGTTGCGGCGCGATGTYCAACGCATACGCGTTCTCGAAGCCTGGTACCTTTTCGCGCAGGAAGCGTATGTAGTCAACGATCTGACGGCGCCCTTCGATCTCGCCCTCACTGAGCGAGCGTGCATCCGTGCCGTCCGTGGCCGAACCGTCCGGCTTTTTCAGCTGAGTCACGTTGACGCGCCATTCATAGGCTCGCTTCATCGGCCGCACGATGGCGCCGCGACGCGGAAACGTGAACTCGCGCGACGCCTCTGCTTCATCCATGAGCGTGGGGATCGTCTTCCATGCCTCCCCGGCGCGCTCAGCATCCACCTCGCCCACCCGAAACATCAAAGTGGGATAGAGCAAGTGGCCCGACTCGTCACCCTTCTCTGTGGGCACCCCGGCCCAGTGCGCCAGATCGGCGTCGCCCGAACAATCAATGAACGTTCGCCCGCGCACCGCGACGCGGCCGGACTGCATGAAACAGCAGCTGAACCCGGTGGTCGGACACGAGCAACCCATCCGCCGCGCACTTGAACGCGGACATGTCATAGGCCTGGGCGAACGTCTTTCCCATGATCAGGTGCGGCTCGTTCAGGCCGTCCAAGGCGCGCATCCGCTCAAGCAGGTCCGAGGCGACTCCATGGACTACTTGGCGAATGTCACCGAACACGTTCGCGTGCAAGCCGCAGAAGTTGGTGACGCCAGCGGCCGTTCCCATGCCGCCCAGGAATCCATAGCGCTCGGCCAGCAGGACACTGGCCCCATTGCGAGCCGCAGCACTCGCTGCAGCAATGCCGGCGGGCCCACCCCCCAGCACGACGACATCAAACTCTCCGAAAAGCGGAACGGAGCGGGCGGGCTCGGCCACGCCAACGCGATCGGGTGTCATGGAGTTCATGAAATTCTCCTGCCTCAGTCCAACTGGATGTTGTGTTTCTGGATCACGGGCTTCCAGCGCGCCATATCCGCTGCCAGCAACGCGCGGAACTCGGCCGACGTGTTGCCAACGACGTCCATGTACTGCAAGCGCAACCTGTCCTTGACGGCCGGCTCGGCCAAAACTTGGGTGATCTGCTCTTGCAGCTTTTGCACGATCGCAGCCGGTGTTTTTGCAGGTGCGATGAAGCCGATCCAGGCATCGGCCCGAACATCGGGAAGGCCGCTCTCGGCCAGGGTCAGCAGGTCCGGGAGCGAAGGAGAGCGTTTGGCCGAAGCTACGGCCAAGGCGCGGATCTTTCCAGCTTTCACATGAGGCATGACCGCAGCGGCGGGCAGCAAGGCCATGTCCACTTCACCCGCCAGCACCGCAGTCACTGCGGCGCCAGAGCCCCGATAGGGCACATGGACCACATCGGCCCCACTTCCGGCTCCGAGAGTCTCCATGGCCAGGTGAGAAACGGACCCTGCGCCGATCGACGCAAAGGTGAAATTCGCCTTGCTCAGCTTCATGAGGTTGAGCAACTCCTTCGGGCTGCTGACGACATGCTTGAGAGCAACAACCAGCACCGATGGCTGCGAAACGGCCACGGTCAGCAGCTCAAAGTCCCGGGCCGGGTCGTAAGGCATCTTCTTGAAGAGCAGCGGGTTGATCGCCAGCGGGCCCGCGATGCTGACCCCGATGGTCTGCTCATCAGGCGCCGCTTTCGCGACGGCATCGGTGCCGATGTTTCCTGCGGCGCCGCTCTTGTTTTCGACAAACATGGGCTGACCAAGGCGCGCCGACAGCCTGTCCGAGACCGCACGGGCTACTTGGTCGGGGGTTGAGCCGGCATCGAAAGGTACGACCACCCGCACGGGGCCCTTGGGCCAGACCTGCGCCGATGCGATGGATGCTGCGGTCATCAGTGCGGCGCTTGCCAATACCAGAATGGCTCTGCGGTTGCCCATGTGTGTCTCCAGAGGTGGAAGAAGCGGGTCGGGACGGTCCGTGGTCGACGCCCGGCAAGTTGCTTCGAATTTATCGATAGAGCATCATTACGGCGATGCAGGTGGGGTAATAGTCGATAACGGGAAACTTAATAATGGACATGAAGCTTCTTGCCGTCTTTGATGAGATCTACAAGACGCGCAGCGTTTCGCGTGCTGGAGAGAATCTCGAGATCGCTCAAACCTCGGTCAGCTTGGCGCTTGCGCGACTGCGTCGGCAATTCAATGACCCTCTGTTCGTACGGACAGGCCGCGGCATGATGCCTACGCCGCACGCGGTGGCACTGGTGCATCCCCTGCGGCAGGCGCTCGAGCTACTTCGAGCCGCAACGCAGCAGCGGGTGGTGTTCCATCCATCTTCATCTTCGCGGCTTTTTCATATCGCGATGACGGACATCAGCCACCTTGAATTTCTGCCTTCACTGATCAACAAGGTAGACAAGCTCGCACCCGACGTTCGTGTCGAAGTGCTTCGCATCACCTCCGAAACACCTAGGCTGCTGGAAGCGGGAGATGCCGACCTGGCGGTGGGATTCATGCCTGAACTGGAGGCCGGTTTCTACCAGCAGAAATTGTTTGACCAGACATTTGCGTGCGTCGTCCGGCGAGATCATCCACGCATCAATCAGCGCTTGACCGAGCACCTCTTCAAACGCGAGAAGCACGTGGTCATCACTGCACCCGGCACGGGCCATGAACTGGTCGAACAGGCCCTCACGCGCCGACGCGTCGCACGCAAGGTGGCGTTGACTCTGCCGACATTGCCCGGCGTGGGTAACCTGCTGGCGAATACCGATCTGGTAGCGACCGTTCCAGAGCGCGTCGCTCAAATGCTTGTGCGTATCGCGAAAGTGAAGGCACTGCCCCCGCCG
>NZ_JBFTPJ010000924.1:0-2327 GCF_056398445.1 Variovorax sp. 01T439_2 | reverse complement strand
GGTAGGCGCCGGCCTTTTTCTGCAGCATGAAGGAGAAGTCCTCGGCGCCCATGCTGGGCTCCATGCTGCGCTCGACATTGGAAGCGCCCACCAGCGACTCGGCCACGTCGGCCGCGAACATCGCCTCCGGTGCGGTGTTGATGGTGGCCGGGTAGATGCGCTCGTACCTGATGGTGGCGGTGGCGCCGAAGCCCGCGGCCACGGCCGTGCAGAGCTCGGTCAGGCGTTGCTCGACCTGCGCCTGCACGCGCGCGCTGAAGGTGCGCACGGTGCCCACCAGCGTGGCCTCGCCCGGGATCACGCTCATCGCGCCCAGGTCGCCCGCCTGCACCGCGCAGATGCTGACCACCGCCGCATCGATCGGCCGCACGCTGCGCGACACGATGGTCTGCGCGGCCGTGATGATGTGCGCGGCGACCACCACGGGGTCGATGGTCTGGTAGGCGTGGGCACCGTGGCCGCCCTTGCCCTTGATCTCGATCGTGACGCGGTCGGCCGCGGCCATCATCGCGCCGCGGTTGATGCCCACGGTGCCCGCGGGCATGGCGGGCCAGTTGTGCATGGCATAGACCGCGTCGACCGGAAAGCGGTCGAACAGGCCGTCCTCGATCATCACGCGCGCGCCGGCAAAGCCTTCTTCGCCAGGCTGGAAGATCAGCACCGCGGTGCCGTCGAAGCTGCGGGTCTCGGCCAGGTAGCGCGCCGCGCCGACCAGCATGGCCGTGTGGCCGTCGTGTCCGCAGCCGTGCATCAGGCCGTCGTTGGCGGAGCGCCAGCCGAAGTCGTTGTCCTCGCGCATGGGCAGCGCATCCATGTCGGCGCGCAGGCCGATCATCCGGCCGCTCGCCGTGGAGCGGCCGCGGATGACGCCCACCACGCCGGTCTTGCCGATGCCCTCGTGGATCTCGTCCACGCCGCAGGCACGCAGCGCTTCGCGCACGCGGCCGGCCGTGTAGACCTCTTCGAAGCCGAGCTCGGGGTGGGCGTGCAGGTCGCGGCGAAAGGCCGTGATCTCCGGATAGAAGCTCGCGATGTGCGCAAACGCCCTGCCCGAGGCCTGCAGTCGCGGTGCTGCAGCTGCTGCGACAACCGTCATTTCAATGTCCTCCCGCCTTGCCCACGCGCAGCCGCGGATCGACCACGAAGTACAGCAGGTCGACCACCAGGTTGATCACCACGAAGATCAAGGCAATGAGGCACAGGTAGGCCGCCATCACCGGCACGTCGGCAAAGGTCACGGCCTGGATGAACAGGAGCCCCATGCCGGGCCACTGGAACACCGACTCGGTGATGATGGCAAAGGCGATGAGGCCGCCGAGCTGCAGGCCCGTGATGGTCATCACCGGCACCAGCGTGTTCTTGAGCGCATGGCCGAAATGAATGGCGCGGTTCGTGAGGCCCCGGGCGCGCGCAAACTTGATGTAGTCGGTGCGCAGGACCTCGAGCATCTCGGCGCGCACCAGCCGCATGATCAGGGTCAGCTGGAAGATCGCGAGCGTGACGGCCGGCAGGATGATGTGATGCCATCCGTCGGCCCGGAACAAACCGCTGCTCCACCAGCCGAACTGCACGGTCTCCCCGCGCCCGAAGCTCGGGAACCAGCCCAGCATCACCGCAAACACAAGGATCAGCAGGATGCCGATCAGGAAGGTGGGCAGGGACACGCCGAGCAGCGACACGGTCATGAACACCTGACTCAGGAAAGTGCCGCGGCGCAGCGCGGTGTACACGCCCATCGGAATGCCGATGAACAGCGCCAGCACGGCCGCCACCAGCGCGAGCTCGAGCGTGGCCGGAAAGCGCTCGCCGATGAGGCGCGAGACCTTCGCGCCCTGGCGCAGGCTCAGGCCGAACTCGCCCTGGGCCGCGTTGACGAGAAAGTGCCAGAACTGCACGAAGAAGGGCTGGTCGAGCCCCAATGCGGCGCGCAGCTCGCGGATCTGCTCGGGCTTGGCATCCTGGCCCAGCAGAAAGACGACGGGGTCGCCCACATATTGGAAGAGAAGAAAGGCGATGAACGCGACCGCGATCATGACGATCACGGCCTGGATCAGGCGGCGCAGGACGAAAGCAATCATTCAGCAAACAATGTGAACAGGCATGCTAGCAGTGCAAGGTGCGTGCCCGCACGGTGGTTCCCCGGGGGTGCACGCGGATGGTGCGCTTCGAATGCACCCACGCAACATCGGCGAAGCCCCCAATGAAAAAAGCCACTCGACTTTCGTCGAGTGGCTTTTGAGTCTTTCGATTCAAAGCTGGCTTAAGCCAGCCTCGAATTAGAAAGCGTGACGGATACCGAAGTCGTAGCCGGTCGAGGTCTTCGGGGT
>NZ_JBFTPJ010000923.1:0-2328 GCF_056398445.1 Variovorax sp. 01T439_2 | reverse complement strand
ATCGTTCGCCAGGTGCGTCGCGCTGTCCATCGGCGAGCCGTCGGAAATCACCAGCAGCAGCTTGCGCGCCTCCGGCCGCTCGCGCAGGCGCTCGCAGGCCCAGTCGACCGCTTCGCCGTCGATGCCCTCGCGGAACAGGTCGGCCTTCAGCAGCGCCGCCATCGCGGGGCGTGCGCGGCGCCAGGGCGTGGCGGCGGCCTTGAAGACGATGTGGCAGCGCTCGTTGAGGCGGCCGGGGTGAGGGGGCCTGCCGGCGCGCACCCACTCGCGATGCGCGCGGCCGCCGTTCCAGGCGCCGGTGGTGAAGCCCAGCACTTCGCTGGCCGTGCCGGCCTGCTCGAGCGCGCGCGCGAACACGTCGGCCATCATCGCGACCGATTCGGCATGCTCCTTCATCGAACCCGAGCAGTCGATCAGGAACGTCACCATGCAGTCGGCCACCGGCTCCGTGCGCTCGGTGCGGAACAGGCGGCGCTCGGTCGGCGAGGCCACCAGCTGCGCGAGCCGGCGGCCATCGACCAGGCCTTCCTCCTGGCCGCTGTCCCAGCCGTCGCGCGTGGGGTCGGCCAGCAGCGCACGCAGCTCGCGGGCCAGGCGCGCGATGTTCACGCCCTGCGCGGCGATGCGGCGGTCGAGCTTTTCGCGGTGGCCGGCGAGCACTTCCTTGCGCGCGAGCGCGGCGGCATCGTGCTCGCGGTCGTAGGCGGCGGTGAAGACGCGGTAGGCACCGCCCGCGCCGTCGAGCACCACGCTGCGGCCCGACTCGGCGGTGGTGAAGCGCTCGACAATCTCGCGGTCCATGTCGGCGACGAGCATGAACACGCTGCGCTTGTCGTCCACATGCGGGTCGCGTGCGTCGCTGCTGTCTTCGCCGGCCTCATGCAGCATCGCGGCGACGGTGCGGGCGATGGCGAGTGCGTGCACGGCGTAGGCGGCCTGGTCGGCGCGGTCGCGGCGCAGGCCCGCGAGTGCGTGGCCAATCAATGGCGCAAGGTGAAAGCGCGTGGCTTCGAGCATGTCCTCGGTTTCTTCCACCACCTGTTGGCCGCTCACGCGGGCGCGGCAGATCTGCGCCACGGCATAGAGCAGCAGGCCGCGCGCGGTGTCGGTCAGGCCCGAATGGTGGAAGGCGAGCGACCACTGCTCATGGCGGTGCCGCAGGTTGCGGCGCATGCCCGCCATGACCTCGGGCGCCATGGCTTCGGCGCGGAACTGCTCGAGCATCTCGAACAGCATGCGTTCGACCGGCTCCTCGGGCCGCAGGCTTTCGTGCAGCGCGGCATCGGACACCGTGAGCCGCAGCGCCAAGCCGTCGGCCACGCCGCGGAAGGAGGCGAAGTCGTCGGTCTCGGGCGAGGGATGCAGGTGCGGCGCGAACCACGGCAGCGCCGCGCGGCCGCGGTGCAGGCGCCGCCCGCGAAAGTGCAGGTCGCGCTCGCCGCTGAAGGCCCGCACCACGCCCGCGCAGAGTTCGGCGACCTGCTCCTCCTGCCGCACGCGGCGCTGCATGGCGCTCGCGGGCATGTCGGTCATTCGCGCGGTCCCGACGACAGCTGGTGCGACTCCTTCAGTTCCTGGTCGAAGCAGCGCTGGAAATATTCGGCCACCAGAGGCCGCTCCGCGTCGTCGCACTTGTTGACGAAGGACAGGCGAAACGCCAGCGCCGGGTCCTTGAAGATCTCGACGTTCTCGGCCCAGGTGATCACGGTGCGCGGCGACATCAGCGTCGAGAGGTCGCCCGCCGCGAAGCCCTTGCGCGTGAGATCGGCCACGGCCACCATCGATGCCACCAGCTGGCGGCCCGCATCGTCTGCGAGCGAAGGCACGCGCGCCTGCACGATCGCGATCTCCTCATCGGCCGGCAGGTAGTTGAGCGAGGCCACGATGTTCCAGCGGTCGATCTGCGCATGGTTGAGCCGCTGCGCGCCGTGGTACAGGCCGTTGAGGTTGCCCAGGCCCACCGTGTTGGCGGTGGCGAAGAGGCGGAAGAAGGGGTGCGGGCGCAGCACCCGGTTCTGGTCCATCAGCGTGAACTTGCCGCCCTGTTCCAGGATGCGCTGGATCACGAACATCACGTCGGGCCGGCCCGCGTCGTACTCGTCGAACACCAGCGCCACCGGCCGCTGCAGTGACCACGGCACGATGCCTTCCTGGAACTCGGTGACCTGTTTTCCTTCGCGCAGCACCACCGCGTCCTTGCCCACGAGGTCGAGGCGGCTGATGTGGCCATCGAGGTTCAGGCGCACGCAGGGCCAGTTCAGCCGCGCCGCCACCTGCTCGATGTGGGTCGACTTGCCGGTGCCGTGCAGCCCCTGCACCATCACGCGC
>NZ_JBFTPJ010000922.1:0-2330 GCF_056398445.1 Variovorax sp. 01T439_2 | reverse complement strand
GCAGTGCGCAATGCGCTCGGCCGTGCGTTCGAGCATCACGGCCTGCGCGGCCGGGTCGGGCGTGAGGCGCGTGGGTTCGTCGCGCACCCAGAACAGCGAGTAGATGGCCGCCGGCAGGTAGACCATCCAGCGCAGGTAGCGCGCACGCAGCGGATCGCCGGGCGCGGGGCAGAGCCCGGCCTCCGGATAGCGGTCGCCCAGCCAGATCAGCATGGCCGCGCTCTCGGTCATCAACTCGCCCGACGGCAGCACGAGCGCGGGCACCTGCTGCATCGGGTTGACGCCCGACATGCGCTCGCGCTCGGAGTCGCTCTCCCAGGGCGAGACATCGACGGTCTCGACCTGCGCGCCGATCAGCGTCAGCGCCGCATGGACCGGCGTCGCGCCCGAGCCGGGCGCGCCGTAGAGGGTGTAGCGGTCGTTCGAGGCGGATGAAGAAGTCATCCGCCCAGATTACTGCAGCAGCGTACCRCTTGTCACGCAGTGGCCAGCAAGGCGTCGACCTTCTTCAGGCCTTCGAGCGTCTTCACGCAGGCCTCGGCCACTTCGGTGCCCTTGACGGCGAAGTGGCGATGGAAGTACTTGCGGTGCTCCACGTGCTCGTGGAAGTGGTGCGGCGTGAGCACGGCCGAAAAAATCGGCACGTCGGTCTCGAGCTGCAGCGACATCAGCGTGCTGACCACGGTGCCGGCCACGAACTCGTGGCGGTAGATGCCGCCATCGACCACCAGCGCGCAGCCCACGATGGCCGCGTACTTGCCCGAGTTGGCAAGCCGCTTGGCATGCAGCGGAATCTCGAAGGCGCCGGGCACGTCGAAGATGTCGATCAGCTCGCGCGCCACGCCGAGCCGCTCCATCTCGGCAAGGAAGGCGTCGCGCGCCTGGTGGACGATGTCGGAATGCCATTGCGCCTCGACAAAGGCAATGCGCTCGCCGCGCGGCTGGCCCGGCGCGTTGACGGCGGAAAGGGGAAGGTCGTTGATCTGACTCATGGTGTGCCTCTTGAAAGCAGGTTTCCTGAATCAGGGCGCACGAAACCGCAGGGCAGCATGCGCGCCATTGCAAGGCGCGCGGGCCGGCCCGCATTTCGCGCTCTCTTTCATCCGGACTGTGACCGTCGGCTTCGGAATTGCACCGAAATCTGCTGACCCCGCAGCCCATTGCAGGCCTTGGGCGCTCGCGGGCTCGTGCGGCCCCTCTTTCGAAGAAGCCGCCATTACCGCCGGTGGGGAGTTTCGCCCCGCCCTGAGAACGCTTGCCGTCCGGCATGCCGGACGACGGTGCGATTCTAGGAGCGGACGGCGGCGCTGGTTGTCGCCCGCGCGCCAGACCTTCGGCGGCGCGGGGATTTTGGCCGCGCGCGGGATGCGTGCGGCTCAGCGCTTCGCGAGGAACTGCGTCATGCGATGGAGTTCGTCGTCGAGTGCCGCGCGGAACAGCGCATCGCGAGGCGGCTTGCCGCCGGCATAGCCGAACGCGGGCTGCAGCCGGCCTTCGGGCGCCGTGACGTTGGCCCAGCCGATCACGCGCTCGCGCCAGAGCAGGGGCAGCGCGTAGTAGCCGAACTGCCGCTTCGGCGCCGGCATGTAGGCCTCGAACTTGTACGTCCAGCCCCACAGCAGCTCGAAGCGGCGGCGGTCCCACACCACGGGGTCGAAGGGCGCGAGCAGGCGCACCTGATCGTCGGGCGCATGGCGCCGCGAGGCGGGGTTTTCATCGCCGGGCCAGTACCAGGTGGTGCCGTCGATGCGGCAGCTTGCGAGCCGTTCGTCGCGTGCGAGGCGCAGCGCGGCCTGCGTCTGCGCCGACAGATGCGGCGCGCCGTAGCCGAGCAGCCGCACGAGATACGTCAGGCTCGCGGCCGGCAGCGGCGCGTACTTGCGCACCACCAGGTCGATCAGCGCGGCGGCGCGCTGCGCGCGGCCGGCGGGGCTGTCGTCGGCCGGCACATGCGTCACGGCCTCGTAGACGCGTGTGCCGCTGTCGCGCCGCACCACGCGCAGCATGCCGCGGTAGTGCAGGCCATCGAGCAGCCGCGTCGTCGCATTGCTCGAGCCGCCCCAGTAGTTCTTGACGCTCCCGTGTGCAAAGTGCTGTTCGACTTCACGCGGATGCACGGGCCCGCGCTCGCGCACGAAGGCCAGCACGTCGGCGGCCTTGCGGCGGGTGTCCGCGTCCCAGGGCTGCCTGGCTTCGCGCGGATGCATCAGCGCCAAGTGCTCGCGCGGCAGAAAGCCGTAGTTGACGAGGCAGTCTTCCTCAATGGCAAGTCGGGTGTAGCGGCTTTCGAGATCGCCCGCGCGGTAGTCCTTCACGCGGTGGCGCAAGGT
>NZ_JBFTPJ010000921.1:0-2330 GCF_056398445.1 Variovorax sp. 01T439_2 | reverse complement strand
GCAGCGCCTTGATCTTGAGGCCTTCCGGCTTGATCGTGAGCGCCTCCTTGATGCGGAGCTTGTAGCCCGTGTGGTCGACGAGATCGAAGCGCTGCAGGATCATGCCCAGCGTGAGCACCGCTTCCTGCAATGCGAACTGGCGCCCGATGCAGGCGCGCTGCCCGTTGCCGAAGGGCTTGAAGGCATTCACCGGCCGCTCGCGCTCGGCCTCGCGGCTGAAGTGGTCGGGGTTGAACTCGTCGGCGTCCTCGCCCCAGATGCCCTTGTCGCGATGCAGCGCCAGCGCATGCATGATGACCATGTTCTTCTTCTTGATCGTGTACTGGCCGCCGATGGTGGTGTCTTCCTTCGCGCGCATCGCGATGGCGGGCGCGGTCGGGTACAGGCGCAGCGCCTCCTTGAGCACCTGCATCACGTACTGCAGGCGGTTGACCTGCGCATAGGTCGGCTTCTGCGAGGTGTCGGGGCCGAACACGTTGTCGACCTCGGCCTGCGCCTTGGCCAGCGCCTCGGGGTTCTTCAGCAGGAAGTAGATCGCGAACGAGAGCAGGCCGCTGGTGGTCTCGTGCCCCGCGATGAGGAATTCGATGCACTCGTCGCGGATCATCTTGTCGGTGAGTTTTTCGCCGCTCTTCTTGTCGACGCCCGCGATCATGTAGCTCAGCAGGTCGGGCTTGGTGGCAATGTCGGCCCCGCCCGCGCGGCGCTCCTCGATGATGTCCTCCACCATCTTGTGCATGAAGCGGATGTCCTTGCGCTGCTGCGCGAGCTCCTTCTTGAGCATGAACTCCTCGAGCGGCAGGCCGCGGCGGTTCTGTACCGTCTCCAGCGTGCGCACCATTGCATCGACGAAAGGATGGAAGCCCTCGCGGTAGAACGAATTGAAGCGGTAGCCGAAGCCGCACAGGCCGATGGTGTCGAGCGTGAGCGCGGTCATGTCGCGCACCACGTCCACCTCTTCGTCGAAGTTCAGGCGCTCCCACTTGGTGACCAGCTGGCCCGCGATGTCCAGCATCATCGGGTGGTAGGCCTGCATGGCGCGCTGGCTGAAGTTGGCCAGCAGGATGTTGTGCGGCTTCGACCAGGTTTCCTCGTGCGTGTCGGAGGTGAAGAGGCCGTGCGACGCTGCGCGAAGCCGCCGCAGCGCGCCGCGCGTGCTCTTGTCGAAGCGCGCCTCTTCGCACAGCTCGTCGACCAGCGCGGGCGAGGACACCACGATCACCGGCATGCCCGGCATGTCGAGCCAGTAGATGCCGCCGAGGTCCTGCGCGATCTTCCACATGTCGAGCACGGGGGAGTCGGAGCCGATCGACAGCAGGTTGCCGACGAAGGGCTTCTTGGCGGGATGCGGGATCGGATGGAGCGAGTTTTTGCCTGCCATGGGTGTCGTGCCTTTGGAGTGGACCCGCTTCGGAGAATCCGGGGTGTGACTCCGGAGTATCCCGAGGGCACCGGTAGGGGGCAGGACGGGGTTTCCCTTAGGCTGGTTCGGTGCCTTTGCCTTTGTTTGTTTAGTGGCGCCGCTGATTCAGGGCGCGCTCCCGCCGACGGGGTGCCTTGCTCCGCGAATGTCCCCCGGCCTGCGGCCTCCTCCTTTATTTCGCTGCGCAAGGCACCCCATCGGCGGGAGCGTGATCAGGGCACTGGTTGATCAGTGGTGCACCCGGAGCGTGTCCTGGTGCACAGAGCATCGGGTGCTCCCCGCAGCGAAATCAAGGAGGAGGGGGCGTAGCCCCCGGGGGACATTCGCGGAGGGGAGTACCCGGTGATCTGTGCACGCGCCCTGAACAAAGGCTCCGAACAAAGACAGAAGCCCTCAAGGCCGAACCATCTTGCACTCAGACCCCTGCGCCAGCTCGTTGCCCGTGTAGACAGCGTCCGTCCGGAAGCCGTAGTTCGTCCCTTCCCAGCCCACCTTCACGCTCTTGCCATCGACCGGCGCGATCGTGTTGACCACCTGCGGCAGCAGCAACTGGTGGTCCTCGGCGCGCATGCGGATCGGCCCCACCACCGAGTCGTAGCTCATGTCCTCGAGCGCACGCGCCACCTTCACCGTGTCGGTCGAGCCGGCCTTGTTGATGGCGGCGGCCAGAAGGCGCGGCGTGAAGTCGATGCGCGGCGCGAGGAAGTCCTTGCCCGTCTTCGCCTTGTACGCCTTGGCCAGCGCATCGGCGCGCGGCGTGTCGGCCTGCCCCGGATGCCACTCGGCCACCCAGGTCAGCTGCCCGAGTTTGGCCTGCGACACCGCCAGCACCGTGCCCGGCACCGAGCCCGCGCTGTGGTTGAAGTAGCGCAGGTTGTAGCCCGCATCGCCCGCGGCCTTGAGCAGC
>NZ_JBFTPJ010000920.1:0-2331 GCF_056398445.1 Variovorax sp. 01T439_2 | reverse complement strand
CTTCAGGTCGGCCATGATCTTCTTGGCCTGGTCCTCGGTCTCGACCAGGATGTGGCGGGCCTTGTATTCCTTGCCGCCGTTGGCCGCCACGAACTTGTCGTACTCGGCCTTCACCTCGGCATCGGAGACCGGGCTGGTCTTGCGGTAGTTCTCGAACAGCGCGCGGATCAGGATGGCCTGGCGGGCGAGTTCGAGCTGGTTCCTGTAGTCGTCGGTGGCGTCCAGGCCCTGCTTCTGCGCTTCCTGCATGAACACTTCGCGCGCGACGATTTCCTCGCGCAGCTGGCCCTGCATTTCCGGCGTGACCGGGCGGCCGGCCGCGGCCAGCTGCTGGGCCAGCACGTCCATGCGCGCCTTGGGCACGGGCTTGCCGTTGACGATGGCTGCGTTCTGCGCCACGGCCGCCAGAGGAATCGCACCGAGCAGCGCTGCGGCCGCAACGGCCTGCAAGAGTTGTTTTTTCATGAAATGAATATCAGGCTGGAGGGGAAATGCGCGTGTAGGAAAAAGCGCGTGGAAAAAAGCGGAGGAGCGGGAAAAAAGGGTCGGGCCGCCGCGGCCGTATCGGCGCGTGCCGGCAATCGAACGACTCAGAGCACCTCGATGGCGATGGCGTGCAGACCCTGTGCGATAAAAACTTGGAGGGCATCATACACAAGGCGATGTCGCGCCACGCGGGGCTTCCCTTCGAACAGTGGGGAAGCAATGCGGACCCGGAAGTGGGTGCCCCGGCCCTCGGCATTGGCGCCGGCGTGGCCGGCATGGGCGCCGCTCTCGTCGATCACTTCGAGCGTGGTGGGCTGCAGCGTCTGGCGCAGCGCCGCTTCGAGGTCGCGCGCCGTGGGCAGCGGATGGGTGGTGGCGGTACTCATACGGAGGGTTCGTCGTTCTTGAGGTGCGGCGAGATGTAGAGGCCCTGCGCCACCAGGAACACGATCGGGAACACGTAGCCCCAGAGCTTGAAGTTGACCCATGCCTCGGTGGTGAAGTAGGCCGCCACGTAGCCGTTGATGGCCGCCATGAAGAGGCAGTAGCCGATCCACGCCACGTTCAGGCGCCCCCAGATGCGGTCCGGCAGCTGCAGCTGCGAGCCCAGCAGCATCTTGAGGAAGTTCTTCTTCAGCGCCCAGAGCGCCACCGCCAGGGCAATGGCCATGGCGCCGTACAGGACCGTGGGCTTCCACTTGATGAAGCGGTCGTCGTGCAGCACCAGCGTGAGCGTGCCGAACAGCAGGATCAGCACCAGCGTGGCCTTCTGCATGGCCTGCAGCTTGCGCTCCATGGCGTAGATGATGCCCATCTGCAGCACGGTGGCGGCCATGAGCACACCGGTGGCGGTATAGATGTCGGCCAGCTTGTAGGCGCCGAAGAACAGCAGGATCGGAAAGAAGTCGAGGATCAGTTTCATGCGCTGGGCAGGCCGGTTCGGTGGTTGCTTATTTCTTCTTGAAGTCGAGCGAGGCGGAGTTCATGCAGTACCGCAGGCCGGTTTCGGTGGGGCCGTCGGGGAATACGTGGCCCAGGTGGGCGCCGCAATTGGCGCAGACGTTCTCGGTGCGCACCATGCCGTGCGAGCGGTCGACGATGTTGCGGATGGCGCCCGGCACCGCCTCTTGCGAGAAGCTCGGCCAGCCGCAGCCCGCGTCGAACTTGGTGGACGATTCGAACAGCTTGGCGCCGCAGCAGATGCAGTGGTAGGTGCCGTCGTCCCAGTGCGCCTCGTACTTGCCGGTGAAGGGGCGTTCGGTGGCCGCGTGGCGCGTGACCTCGAAGGCCGCGGGCTCGGCGCCTTTTTCGGCAAGCAGGGCTTTCCATTCGGCGTCGGTTTTCTCGATGGGAGTGGTCATGATGAGCAGCTGATTTCGATCGTGGAGGCCCAGTCGGGCGGGAACCCGGCATAGGCATCGGCGCCGGGATGTTCTTCAAATGGGGTTTCGAGCAGCGCCAACAAGGTTGCCACAGCCGAGAAGTCCTTCTGGCTGGCCGCTTCGATGGCCTGCTGGCCCAGGTGGTTCCGCAGCACGTACTTCGGATTCGATTTGAGCATCAAGTCCGCGGCTTGGGCGCGCGGCAGTTGCGCGTGCCGCTGCGAAAAGGATAGCAGCCAGGCATCGAAGCCCGTGCGGTCCAGGAACAGGTCGCGCACCGGTTCGGCGTTGCCGTCGGCCATGTGCTGCGAAAGGCGGCGCCAGAAGATGGTGTAGTCGACCTTTTCGGCGGCCAAGAGCTTCAGCACGCCCTCGATGAGCGCGCGATCACCTTCGGCGGCCTCCGCGAGGCCGAGCTTGGCGCGCATGCGGCCCTCGAATTCGCGCGGGAACACCGTCTTGT
>NZ_JBFTPJ010000919.1:0-2334 GCF_056398445.1 Variovorax sp. 01T439_2 | reverse complement strand
CGTGTTCAGAGCACTGGTTGATCAGCCGCGAACCGACAGCGTGCCTCGTGCACAGGGCATCGGGTGCTCCCCGCAGCGAAATAAAGGAGGAGGCCGCAGGCCGGGGGACATTCGCGGAGGGGAGTACCCGGTGGCCTGTGCACGCGCCCCGAACAAGAACGAGAGCGCCAAGAACAAGATCAGTCGATCTTCGCCCCCGAAGCCTTGACCACCGCCCCCATTGCATCCCAGTCCGCGCGCAGCAGCTTCTGGAACTCTTCTGCGCTCTGCATGCGCGGCTCTACGCCCAGGCGCTTGAAGCGCTCCTGGATCGCCGGATCGGACAGCACCTTGTTGGTGGCCGCGTTGAGGCGCTCGACCTCGGCCTTGGGCGTGCCGGCCGGGGCGAGCAGGCCGATCCATGAATCGAAGGCGTAGCCCGGCAGGCCGCTCTCGGCCACCGTCGGCAAGCTCGGCAGGAACGGGCTGCGCGCCTGCCCCGTGGAAGCGAGCAGCTTCATGCGCGGATCGGCCTGGAAACCCATCACGCCGATGCTCGACGAAATCACCGCCTGCACGCGGCCCGCGAGCACCTCGTTGACCGCCTCGCCGGTCGACTTGGTCGGAATGTGCGTCATCTGCAGCCCGGCCTTGGCAAGGAACGACGCCATCGCCAGGTGCGTGGCGCTGCCGTTGCCGGCCGAGGCGTAGTTGTACTTGCCCGGGTTGGCCTTGACCTCCTTGATGAAGTCGGCCGTGTTCGACACGTTGAGCCCGCTCGATACGGCCAGCGCGTAGCCCGCGTTGCCGATGTTGGCCACGCCCACGAAATCCTTCAGCGGGTCGTACGACAGCTTGCTGTACAGGAAGCCCGCGATGTTGTGGCTCGCGGCCGCGAGCAGCAGCGTGTTGCCGTCCGCCGGTGCCTTGGCCACCGCGGCCGCGCCCACCGTGCCGCCCGCGCCCRCGCGGTTCTCGACGATGGCGCTGGCATTGAGCGCCGCACCCAGCTCGGCGTTGAAGGCGCGCGCCACCGTGTCCTGCACCGCGCCGGTGCCGAAGGGCACGACGATGTGGATCACGCGTTGTTGTTGCGCATGCGCGGGCACGAGCGCGCCGAGCGTTGCGGCGGCTGCAAGGGCGGCGAGCGAACGCCGGGTGAACACGGAGGAGGTCATCGAAGTGGCCGCTTTCATCATCATCATCATCGTTGGCAGTGAAAGATCTCAGCCGCCCGCGGGCAGCCAGCGCTGCACCAGCTTCACGAAGTAGCTGGCGCCGATCGGAATGATCTCGTCGTTGAAGTCGAACGAGGTGTTGTGGATGATGCAAGGGCCGGGCCCATGACCGTCGAGCCGGTGGTCGCCGTCGCCATTGCCGAGGAACGCATAGCAGCCGGGCCGCGCGAGCAGCATGTGCGCGAAGTCCTCGGCGCCCATCACGGCGGGAAAATTGTCGGTGACCATGCCGTCGCCCACCACCTCGCGCATCACGCTGGCGGCAAAGCGCGCCTCGGCCGGGTGGTTGACCACCGGCGGCGAGGAGCGGTTGAAGAAGACCTCGGCCGTGCAGCCGTGCGCCACGGCCACACCCGCCGCCACTTCGCGCAGCCGTGCCTCGATCTTGTCGATCGCCTCGATCGAAAAGGTGCGGATCGTGCCGCCGACCGTGGCCACGTCGGGAATCACGTTGGGCGCATCCGAGCCCTGCAGCTGCGTGACCGCGAGCAGGGCGCGCTCGGTGCTCGGAATGGTGCGCGGCACGATGGTCTGCAGCTGCTGCGCGAGCGTGACCACCGCGGCCACCGGGTCGATGCCGGTGTGCGGCATCGAGGCGTGCGTGCCGCGCCCGCGCACGGTGATCTTGTAGGTGTTGCTCGAGGCCATCAGCGCGCCTTCGTTGAGCGCGAAGCGGCCCACGTCGCCGACCGGGAAGTTGTGCAGCGCAAAGACCGCGTCGCACGGAAAGCGCTCGAACAGGCCGTCCTGGATCATCTTCTTCGCGCCGGCCTTGCCCATCTCCTCGGCGGGCTGGAAGATGAAATGCACGGTGCCGTCGAAGTCATCGGGCCCCTGCTGCGACAGGTGCCAGGCGGCGGCCAGCAGCATGGTGGTGTGGCCGTCGTGGCCGCAGGCATGCATGCGGCCGGCGTGCGTGGACTTGTGGGCGAACTCGTTGGCCTCGTGCAGCGGCAGCGCATCCATGTCGGCGCGCAGGCCGATGGTGCGTGTGCCGCTGCCCTTGCGCAGCACGCCGACCAGGCCGGTGCCGGCAATGCCGCGGTGCACCTCGATGCCCCATTCGGCGAGCAGGCCCGCCACCTTTTCGGAGGTGCGGTGCTCCTCGAAGCCGAGC